>JASHQK010000631.1 GCA_030039195.1 Candidatus Sulfotelmatobacter sp. | reverse complement strand
GCCAACTATGCCTACATCAATCTTAACGATCAGTTAACTCGCGTGCCGGGCATCGCCAGCGTGCAAGTCTTTGGAGCGGGTCAGTACGCGATGCGCTGCTGGGTGCGGCCAGACATACTCGCGAAAATGAACGTCACGGTCCCAGAAGTTGTTAAAGCGATACAAACCCAGAATACGGTGAATCCCGCAGGCCAAATCGGCGGCGAACCGGTTCCACTCGGACAGGAGTTCACCTACACCGTCAGGGCCCAAGGGCGCCTGCCTACGGCCGAGGATTTCGGTCAGATTGTCATTCGCGCCAACGCTGACGGCTCCATCCTGAGGTTAAAGGACATCGCCCGACTGGAGCTCGGGGCGCAAAGCTACAACATGGTAGGACGTTACAGCGGTAAACCCGCCGCGGTGATTGCCGTATATCAGCTTCCCGGATCCAACGCTGTGCAGGCTGCAGCTGGCGTTCGCAAACTCATGCAGGAAGCCAGGCAGCGATTTCCTCAGGATCTGGACTATGCCATTGCATTGGATACGACACTAGCCGTGACGGAGGGGTTGAAAGAAATCAAGCAAACTCTCCTCGAAGCAATCATTCTCGTCATTATCGTTGTATACATCTTCCTGCAGGGCTGGCGAGCGACATTGATCCCCCTGTTAGCTGTCCCGGTGTCGCTTGTCGGCACATTTGTGGTGTTTCCTTTCCTCGGTTTCTCCATCAATACTCTCTCGCTGTTCGGACTGGTACTCGCAATTGGATTGGTGGTCGATGATGCCATCGTGGTGGTAGAAGCGGTGGAACACCACATCGAACATGGCCTCTCGCCGAAAGATGCGGCGTTCAAGGCTATGGAAGAAGTCTCCGGCCCGGTCGTCGCTATCGCTCTGATATTGGCAGCGGTGTTTGTGCCGACAGCTTTCATCCCTGGTATTACGGGCCGGCTGTATCAACAGTTCGCCATCACAATCGCTATCTCGGTATTGTTCTCGGCATTCAATGCGCTGTCGCTGAGTCCAGCCCTATCAGCCTTATTGTTACGCCCACGAAAAGAGTCTCGCGGCCCCTTAGGGGCATTCTTCCGCTGGTTCAATCGAATCTTCGGGCGTACGACAGATGGCTACGTGAGCCTCTGCGGAACCCTGATTCGCAGGGCGGGCTTGAGCATGATCTTGCTGCTAGGCGTTGCGGTTCTGGCGGGATGGTTTGGTTCTCGTTTGCCCCGGAGTTTTCTCCCTGACGAAGACCAAGGTTATGTTTTCGCTGGGCTCCAGCTGCCTAATGCCGCCTCTTTGCAAAGAAATGACGAAGTATCGCGCAAGATTGAAGGGATGATCTTGAAAGCGCCAGGGGTTCGATCTGTGACATCTGTGCTTGGATTCAGCATGCTGAGCGGAGCGCAGAACACCTACAGCTCTTTTTACTGGATCACTCTCAAGGAATGGGCGGACAGAAAGGCCCCGGAAGAGCAGTATGAAGCCATCAAGGCGCATCTCAATCGGGAGCTATCACAGATTGCACAAGGGATTGGTTTCTCTTTCCCGCCGCCAGCCATTCCCGGTGTCGGTACCTCAGGTGGCTTCACGTTCATGTTAGAAGATCGGGCGGGCAAAGATCCGCAATTCCTCAGTGACAATCTGGCAAAGTTTCTTGCAGCAGCACGCAAGAGGCCTGAGTTGGGATCTATCTACACCACCGCTCTTCCTACGGTACCTCAGGTGTATGTGGATGTTGACCGTCCAAAGGCAATTGCAGAGGGGGTTCAACTGTCGGATGTATACAAAACACTCCAGGCATTCATGGGTGGGTTGCTGGTGAATTACTTCAACCGATTCGGGCGCCAGTGGCAGGTTTACGTACAAGCCGAAGGTGATTTTCGGACTCGAGCTGAGAACCTCGGCCAGTTTTATGTCACGAACGACGCGGGTCAACCCGTCCCGATGAGCGCTGTGACGACGATTAAGCCCAGCAGCGGGCCGGAATTCACACTACGTTACAACCTTTACCGTTGCGCGCAGATTAACGGTGGCGCGGCTCCTGGCTACAGTTCCGGTCAAGCCATGAAAGCTCTCGAAGAGGTCTTCGCTACCACTATGCCGGCTGAGATGGGATACGACTACATGGGAATGTCGTATCAGGAAAAGAAGGCAGCGGAGGGAGTATCACCAGCCACAATCTTCGGCATGTCACTTCTGTTCGTGTTTCTCATTCTCGCTGCGCAATACGAGAGCTGGTCTCTGCCTTTCAGCGTTCTGCTCGGGACTCCAATTGCCGTTTTCGGTGCCTTCTGTTTCCTTTTGATGCGTAATCTGGACAACGACGTATACGCGCAGATTGGACTCGTCATGCTCATCGGTTTGGCCGCAAAGAATGCCATCTTGATCGTGGAATTCGCGAAGATGGAGTTCGACAAAGGCCGTTCAGCGGAAGAGGCCGCGCTGGCGGGAGCCAAGTTGCGCCTCAGACCGATTCTAATGACAGCTTTCGCCTTCATCTTGGGATGTGTGCCCCTGTGGACGGCCTCCGGTGCCGGTGCAATCTCACGGCGTGTGCTGGGAACCGCCGTGATCGGAGGTATGCTGGCGGCTTCCGTTCTAGCCATATTCCTTATTCCTGTCAGCTTTGATGTTGTCGAGCGGATTGCACATCGGAAGAAAACTACAGGCCCGGCTCACATACCCACGATCGTGCCGACGGAAGGGGACTAGTTCTATGAGCAGGCCCTGCTGCACTGCACTCGTCTTCATCATCTTTCTCAACGGTTGCACCTTGGGGCCCAAGTACAAGCGTCCCTCGGTTGCAGTTCCCAATGAATATCGCGGATCTGCTCCGGACACACGTCCAACGCCCCAATCTCTCGGTGACGAGAAATGGTGGGCAGTGTTCAAGGACCCCCAGTTGCAGGGACTCATTCGCGAGGCGCTCACTCAGAATTACGATATCCGAATCGCCGCCGTGCGAGTGATGCAGGCGCAGGCCGCCCTGGGCATAACCCGTGCGGATCAGTTCCCGACGATTGTCGGCGGAGTGTCGGCGACAAATGACCGGTTTCCGCGAACCCAGATCACGCCTTCATTCGAAATCAGCCCTATAGAGGTGAAACTTGGTCTGGCTTGGGAGCTGGATTTCTGGGGCAAGTTTCGTCGGGCCACAGAGGCTGCCCGAGGAGAATTGCTCGCCACTGAATGGGGGCAAAAGACGGTAGTTTCGGGTCTCGTCAGCAACGTTGCTGCGGCGTATTTCCAACTCATGGAACTTGATTCCGAAATGGAGATCTCACGACGCGCGTTGGACTCCCGCAAGGAATCATTACGACTTGTTCAGATAAGGGCCAAAGGAGGAACGACATCGTTGATGGACGTCCGTCAATCCGAGCAACTGGTCTACACCGCATCGGCCGCAATTCCAGACGTGGAGAGGCGGATCGAACAACAGGAGAATTTCATCAGCATTCTGCTGGGCCGGAATCCGGGACCAATTGTTCGAGGAGTACCCCTTGTTGAAAACGTCATTCCACCCGACATTCCGTCAGGGCTCCCGTCTTCTCTGCTCGAGAGGCGTCCTGATATTCAATCAGCCGAGCAACAGCTCGTTGCTGCAAATGCGCGCATCGGAGTGGCAAAAGCAGCCTACTTTCCGCAGATCAGCCTGACAGCGCTCGCTGGCTATCTGAGTCCGGCTCTCACCGAGTTGTTTACCGGGCCGGCCGGACTCTGGAGTTTTGGAGGCCAGCTCACTCAACCCATCTTCACTGCCGGAAAGATCCGCTCTGGCGTACGGCTGACAGAAGCACAACAACAGGAAGCCGTCCTCATCTATCAGCAGTTGATCCAGAGCGCCTTTCGTGAAGTCTCCGATTCACTCGTTGCCTACAGAAAGAACCGCGAGTTCAGGGAGCAGCAGGCTCTCCTCACCGAGGCCGCCGCAGACGCTACGCGTCTTGCGGGCAGTCGTTACCGCGGCGGCGTCACTAGTTACCTCGAGGTACTCGACAGCAACAGCCGCTACTTCGACGCACAGATCGGGCTTTCCCAGGCTTACCTGAACGAACGTCTGGCTTTGGTACAGATCTACAATGCCCTCGGCGGAGGATGGCAATAATTAGGAGGCGCTTGCGATCGTGCTTGCCAGACTCACCAAGCTCGAAAAACAACTTTTCCATCCTATGGAGACAATCTCAGAGATTCTCTTCCTCCGAATTATCGTGCTGTCCTGAATCGGCGTACGGGCGCTCAACGCTGGCAATAGACTTTTTCGACTGTAACTTCTGTCAGTAGTCGCTCGCATTCCACTTCCCCTAACCTGTCTGTGAATGTCTCCTTGAAAGGCTTACGTCAATGTAGGCTTCCTATTTGCCCGGAGCGGAAACGAAATTCCCAGGGCCCTGCCAGTAGAGGACTTACGATGACAGTCAACCAATTCGTAAACCTGCTAGCGGCCTCCACGTTGATCGAGATGACGATCACCCTTGGTCTGGGGACACGCATGTCTGATGTTGTCCGGGCAGTCAAACAGCCATATCTCCTTTCTCGGGTGTTTTCGGCTACCCATATTTTGGTACCTGAAGCAGCTTTGGGCCCGCTCGTGCTGTTTCAGATAACCCCGACGATGGTAGCGGCTAGGTTGTTAATAGACGCAGTGTGTCCGCGAGCTCCGTGTGCGCCAGCGTTTACATCGATGTCGAGCCCTAAAGTGATGTCGGGTTATTCCGGCACCACTGCCAATTAAATTCCTGCTGTTCGGTGTGGAGGCACCTAACTCGAGACAGAGCAGTATTACACCGTAAAGCGACATAAGCAACGCACACCAGCAGATCGAAATACTTCGGAGGGCTTGGCGATGACCACGAAATCCTTAACTACTCAGGAACTCTCTAGTCGCACAATAACTGCGCCGGTCGTGCCGATCTCCGAGCCTACAAACTCCGCCGACTTCCAGCTCCAAGGGTATGTGCGCAAAGGGCTCCAGTTCTCCGGTGGGGACAACGCGTTCTACGAACGTCATCTAGTTTTTGACAATGTGGTAGATCAGAACGAATGTGATGCGCGAATGCAATTCGAAGCCTTTGCTCGCTCTGTTCGTGACATGTTGACCCAGCGTTGGGTACTGACGGAAAAGACTTACGAGCGCGAAAACCCAAAAAGAATCTATTACCTTTCGATGGAATTCCTCCTCGGCCGATCACTTTCTAACAACATACTCAACTTGCACCTCGATCCATTAGTTAAGAGCTTTGTGCGAGAGAAAGGTGTCGATTGGCTCCATCTGATCGAGCAAGAACCCGATGCTGGATTAGGAAATGGCGGGCTCGGGCGCCTCGCCGCCTGTTTCCTCGATTCAATGGCCACGATACAGCTGCCAGCTATGGGTTACGGGCTTCGTTATGAATACGGGATGTTCAAACAGTCTCTACAGCACGGGTGGCAGCAGGAAAGCCCGGACAATTGGCTGCGTCATGGGGATCCATGGGAAGTCTCGCGGCCACAAGAAGCAGTTGAGGTCAAGCTGAACTGCTCCTTCGAAATACACGGCGGCTCGTTGCGTGCAACTGCGGGCGAACCTTCTAATTTGATTGCGATTCCGTTCGATCGACCAGTGGTGGGATACGGCGCAAAGAACATTAACACTCTGCGCCTCTGGGCCGCAGCCGCCCCGGCCTATTTTGATTTTCAACAATTCAGTAACGGTGACTTCGTTGCCGCGCTCGCCGATCGCCTCACGACCGAGACAATCACCCGCGTGCTCTATCCCGATGATTCCACAAATGTCGGCCAGGCGCTTCGTTTTGTGCAGGAGTACTTCCTGGTTGCTGCCTCTTTGGCCGACATCGTTAGGCGCTTCCAGCGCACGAATAGCGACTGGACGACATTTCCCAACAAAGTGGCTTTACAGCTTAACGACACACACCCAGCGCTGGCAGTTCCTGAGCTGATGCGAATTCTCTTAGACGAAATCCATCTTGGTTGGGAAGAAGCTTGGCGCATCACGCAACAGACCTTGGCCTTCACCAACCATACCTTGTTGCCGGAGGCTTTGGAAAAGTGGCCGGTCGCCTGGTTCGAGATGTTGCTACCCCGCCATTTGAACATCGTCTTGGAAATCAACCAACGACTGCTCGATTCCGTGCGGCGGCAGTTTCCGGGGGACGAGGGCCGTGTGATTTGCGTCAGCCTCGTCGAAGAAGGCGCCTCGCGCAAGATCCGGATGAGTAATCTCGCCATTGTCGGATCGCACAGCATCAACGGTGTCGCTGCCCTTCATTCGAAGTTACTCCGAACGACGACGGTGCGGGATCTGGCCCAGGTTTTTCCGGAACGTTTTAACAATAAGACAAATGGTGTTACTCCGCGACGCTGGTTATTGTTGGCAAATCCGTCACTCGCCGAAACGATTACAGATGCCATAGGAGATTCCTGGATCACCGATCTTAGTCAACTGCAGCGTCTCAAGCCCCTGGTTGAAGACAAGGGCTTCCGTGACGCTTTCCGTCGTTCCAAGTATCAGGCGAAGTGTCGGTTTGCTGACTGGCTGAAGGCCGCTTCCGGAATTGCGCTGGACCCTGAGACTCTTTTCGATTCACAGGTGAAGCGGATTCACGAATATAAGAGGCAGTTCCTGAACGGATTGCGCATCGTCATTCTCTATAACAGGTTCCGGACCCATCCCGAGATGCCTATCACTCCCAGGACGTTCTTCTTCGCAGGCAAAGCTGCCCCTGCTTACCAACTCGCCAAAGTGATTATCAAATTCATTGAAAACTTGGCTAACACTCTCGATCGCGACCCGAATTTGCGGGGACGGCTTCGCATTCTTTTTTTGCCCGACTATTCCGTCTCCCTGGCAGAGCGCTTGATTCCCGCCAGCGACGTTTCGCAACAGATATCAACGGCAGGTTACGAAGCCAGCGGCACCAGCAACATGAAATTCATGATGAATGGTGCTATCACGGTCGGCACTCGCGATGGTGCGACGATCGAGATTGCCGAGGAAGTTGGCGAGGACAATCTGTTCTTGTTCGGACTGACCGCAGAAGCTGTCGCCAATAGTCGCGGCTGGTATAACCCCTATTGGCATTACGAGAATGAGCCTGAAACCCGAGCGGCATTGGATCTGATCTTTTCTGATTACTTCAGCCCATTTGAACACAATGTCTTTGAACCGTTGCGAAAAATGCTGTTCGCGGACGGGGATTGCTACATGCACCTCGCAGACCTGAGGTCGTATATGGAGGCGGACGGGCGCATGGGGGACCTGTTTCTTCATCCCGACGCAT
>JASHQK010000060.1 GCA_030039195.1 Candidatus Sulfotelmatobacter sp. | reverse complement strand
TTCCATACTATTCGCTACGATCGTCGGGGTTATGGGCGGTCGCCAGCGGCCGCAAACTGGTACTCAGAAACCGACGACTTACTTGCCCTACTGAGGTACCTCAAGGTCCACCGCACGATGCTCGTTGGCAGCTCGCATGGCGGCGAAATATCAATCGAATTCACCCTCGAGCATCCAAATCTTGTCGAACAGCTCGTTCTGGTCGGCGCCGTTGTGCACGGGTATCCCTATTCGGATCACTTCCTGAACCGGGGCGAGGCAACCTGGGCCCCGACGAAAGGCGACACAGCTGCAGCGATCGCGAAGATCGCCGATGACAAATATCTGACTGCGGCTGATCATCCCGTCGCACGCAAGAAAATTCGCGACCTCCTCACTGCGGCACCGCAAGATTTCACGCATGGTGACATGGCTCGAGATGTTCCTTCCTCCCTGCCGCGCTTGCACGAAATTCATGTGCCGACCCTGATCCTGGTCGGCGATTCCGACATTCCTGATGTTCACGCGCACGCTGGGGCAATCGAGACCCGTATCGCCAACTCTCGCCGGATTGTGATTTCCGATACCGGTCATCTCATGTATCTTGAAAAACCAGAAGAGTTCACAGCAATCGTCATCCACTTCCTTGAAACCAATCGTTTCTGACCATCGACTGCCGCATTTGGTCGATGCCTACCGAGATGCAATCGATCAGCGAGAACGATTTCGAGTACTTTGCCAACACTGGCGTGAACACGCCTCAAGATTTTCCGAAAAGTCACCGATCTTATACGCATGGGGCCGCATCGACACAGCGCGTGCTCTGTTTAAACAGCGATCACCTTCTCTTGGAAGCGTCGAGCCGCGAGAAAGAGCATCAAGGTTCCCATGCCAAGCAGCATCACTCCATCCACCCAGAGGTGACGTAGGCTGGCGCCTCGTAAAATGATGCCACGGGTGATATCGATGAAGTACGTCGCAGGAACGAAGAAGCTAAGGACGTAGAACGGCAAGGGCATGGTCTCGCGCGGAAAGATGTAGCCGGAGAAGAATGCCGAAGGCAGAAAGACGATGAAGGCAGTTTGCATCGCCTCCATTTGCGAATTGGCCCAAGTAGAGACCAGCGTTCCGAACGAAAGCGAAACGAAAAGATAGGGGATGGAGAGCAGCAGGAGCAGCAAAACACTGCCGTGGATCGGCACCTGGAATGCCGTGCGCATGGCGGTGAGGATGAGGCATAACTCGGCAAACCCGACACCCAGGTAAGGAAGAATCTTACCCAGGAGTAATCCGAACGGTTTCACCGGCGTAACGAACAGCTGCTCCAATGTCCCTTTTTCCTTTTCTCGTACGATCGAAAAAGCGGTTAGAAACGTTGTGACGTTCAGCAGCAGGATGGCGCTCAAACCAGGAAGGAAGAAGTTTGGTGAGCGCGAGTCTGGGTTAAACAGCATCTTGGGGCGAATCTCGACCGGCAACGTTTGTCCGACAGCGAGTACTCGCTTCAAGGATTCGTCGAGTCCAATCGAGGTCGTCACATTTATGGCTTGACCCGCAACGGAGGAGTCCGAGCCATCGATCAGTACCATGATTTGCGCACTGCCGCCTTTGAGGAGGCGGTCGGAATAGTCCCAGGGAATCTTAATTCCCACCCGTGCACGGCCGCCGATAATTTCGTCGTTGATTTCGCGGTCCGAATACACAAATCTGGTGATGCGGAATGTGTCGGAGTTTCGCAAGCGGTCGAGGAACTCGCGACTCTCACGGCGGCCGTCATCGTCGAAGACTACCGTCTTGATCTGGCGGATATTGGTATCGATCCCAAAGCCCAGGACCGCCATCTGCACAATCGGCATGAGCAGTGAGAAAAAGAATGCAGCTTTGTCGCGCTGAATGTGGATCACCTCTTTATAGATGACGGCGCCCATGCCTTGAAATGGACTACGCATCGCCGGTCTCCATTTCGGCCTCCCGGCGATAGGTCAGTTCTACGAAAACGTCCTCGAGGCTCGGCGTCAAAGGCCGTACTTCCATCACTTGAATCCCATTCTTGACGAGCAGCGCCTGAAGGGCCTGCCGGTTAAAGCTGTCCTCCACAAGCGCATGTACGGATTGCCCGAAGACGGTCGCGCTGCGCACGCCGGGAAATTCGCGCGCCAGGCGCAGGGCACGCGTAACTTCCGTCGACTTGATCTCAAGGCGAGCGGTGCCTGGCGGGTTCACGCCGGGTATGGCCTCAAGCTCCGCCGGGGCACCGTCTGCGATGATGCGCGAGAGGTAGATATAAGCAACATGGCTGCACCGCTCCGCCTCGTCCATGTAGTGCGTGGTGACGAAGAAAGTGATTCCTCTCCCCGATAATTCAAACAGCAGGTCCCACAGCTCACGACGGGCAACGGGGTCAATGCCGGCGGTGGGTTCGTCGAGAAACAATATCCTGGGTTCGTGAAGCATGGCGCAGCCCAGGGCCAGACGTTGTTTCCAGCCGCCAGAGAGCTTTGCGGCTTGCCGGTCGACGTAGGGGTCGAGAGCGTTCTGTTGGATGATCTCGTCCATTCGCGCTTTCAGGCGCTCCGGCCTGAGACCATAAATCCGTCCGTAAAACGTTAGGTTCTCACGCACCGTAAGATCATCGTAGAGAGAGAACCGCTGCGACATATAGCCGATCCGCTCGCGCACCCCTTCGGCGTCCTCGCGGACGTTCAGCCCGTCAACCCATGCTTCACCGCCACTCGGGGGCAACAGGCCTGTCAGCATCTTGATCACAGTTGTTTTGCCGCTCCCGTTGGGGCCGAGAAAGCCGAACACCTCGCCCGGTGCCACGGTAAGGGTCACGTTCGATACTGCGGTGAAGTCGCCAAAGCGACGAGTCAGATTCTCGGTGCGAACGGCGGTCTGCATTCAGCTTCTCTCCAGTTTGACGTCGGCCGCCATGCCGGCGCGGATCCTCCCTTGGGGATCCTGAATCCGAATCTTGACGCCGATCATCTGGTGGACGCGCTCTTCCGGGGTCTGTACATTGCGTGGCAAAAACTCTGCTTGCTGATTGATCTGCTCCACGATTCCCTGAAATGCCACCCCAGGCAAGGCATCTAGTTTTATTTCGGCTTGTTGCCCGATCCGGACATGGCCAATCTCTGTTTCCGGAACATAGATACGGATATAGAGCTGATCGCGCTCCAACAGAGTGATGATCGGCGTGTTCGGAGCAACGAGGTCACCCGGCCGAACATCCATCACCTCCACGACAGCCGCGGACGGTGCCACTACCCGACATTCCCGATAACGAGCCTCGTCGTACTCGTACTGGGCCCGAGCCTGATCTATGTCCTCTTTGCGGCTTCCGCGCGCGTACTGCAAGGCTCTTGCTGTCGCGTATTGATAGTTGTGTTCGGCGCTGGCGACCTCTTCGGGACGATAGCCTCGTTGCATCTCAGCCAGCTTCTGCTCCGCATTGTGCAGAGTTCCCATGGCAGATTTGTACGCGCCTTCCGCGTCGTCGCGTTGCTGTTTCGAAAGGACACCCTCATTGGCGAGATCGCCGGTGCGTTCGCAGGTGCGCTGTGCGCGCAAAGCATCTGCTTGCGCCCGATCCAGGTCGGCACGGGCCATTTCGATCTCTTCTTGCCGGTAGCCGCGCATCCTCAGCAGGTAATCATCCTCGGCTTGCGCCGCCTGATCTTTGACCTGTTGAATTTCCTCGGGACGATATCCGTGCTCAAGTTTTTCAAGGTTTGCGTGAGATGCATCGAGGTTCGCCTTCAGTTCTTTATCTTCGAAGGTGACCAGCAACTGGCCTGCTTCGACCGCGTCTCCTTCGCGAACGAGCACTTTTTCGAGACGCCCGCCGACTTTCGATCCGACGCGAAGGTCGTGGGCCTCTACGGTGCCGGACGCGACAAGAGGCTTAGTATGAGCCGAGGCCCGGAGGTATGCCGTAACACCGATGAGAAGGACGATAGGAATAAGAATGATAGCGACTCTTCCACGTTTCATAGCACTCCCGCTTTCCTGCTGGCCGACCAGCGGAAAGGATCAAAAGGACAAGCGACTGATCGCATCCGGAACGGTGGTGATCTTACCAACCGTTCCGCTGGCCCTCATGGCCCAGATTTGTTTCTGACCGTTCTCTGATTCGCCCGAAGCTCACGAAGGTAGGCCAGAGAAAAATTCACGATGTGATCAGCGATCCGATCTACCTGTTCAGGCGTCATCTTGAGGTCGGGCCATATCTGCAACAACAAAGGAGCTTGCGTAACATAAAGGAGAATCTGCCCCACCACACTGTGCGCGCAGAGACGAGTCGTCTCGTCATCAGGAGGCAAACCAATGAACTTGCCGGTAAGCTCGAGGAAGCGCATGTAAAGGGGTCTCGATATCTCCTTAACGACCCGCGACATCAGTGGGGAAGGCTGGGCAAACTCATGGATCATGATGCGAAGGTGCCAATCCGGAAGCGCTCCCGTGGATATACCCTGGAGCCGAGTCTTAATAACCTGACGCAGAATCTCCTCCGGCGGTGCGTTCTGTTCGAGGACAGCTTGGAGGGGCTCCACTCGTGCAGCGATCATGTGATGCAAAACCTCTGAATACAGCCCCAGTTTGTCTCCGAAGTGATAGTTGACGGCGGCGATGTTTGCCCCCGATCGCTTCGCGATCTCACGTACCGTGGCTGCGTGATAACCACGCTCGGAAAAGACCTGCGCTGCAGTTTCCAACAGCTTGCCGCGTGTGGAACCAGCCGCGGATGCATGCCCGGCTCGCGGTTTACGACTCCGCCTTTCTTGAAGGATCTGAGGCTTCATGTTCAAACATATATTTTAAACATATGTTTTAACTGCAGTCAAGGTCACTTTGAGTGTGCTTGGAACCTTCATTGAACCCGGAAGGCCAGCACATATTCTCAAGTTTCTTGGCTATGGGAAGAATCGACAGACGCACGGTTCTGTAGGGTAGGGCTTGTCCCCGGAGAGAAAGGGCGTTGCGTCCTCATAGAAGCAACGCAGATCAACAGTCAGGCATTGGCTCGAACTCGAGCTTACTGCCGCTCTTCAGTCTCGACTTGGTCCGGTCTCGTGCAGAACGAAGGAAGCATCACCATTGGCTAAACTCCCGCCAGTCGAAAGGCTGTAGAGACGAGCGGCGGCCCGGCCGGTACCGTCGCAGGCTAGAACGACTGCGAGAATCGAGCCTCCAAGAACTCTCCCAGCTTGGCCCTAGCCCTGAATTGAGGGATGGGATCCAAATTCCTGAATGCCGAGGTAAACGCGTTGGACAGACCCCAGATCGTCCGTGCCCGAAATTCCTCGTACTTCGGCTCGAAGTAGAGGTCGTGCACGGTCCGGGCGAGACGCTTCGGCGCCTCCAGCTTGCCCTCGACGAACGCCTCGTAGATGACCACCTTCGCGGTGACATCGGTGAGTACACTTCGTTGCCATGCCTCTACTTGTTTTTCGCATTGGTTCGAAGTTCCGCTGCATTCGATCTACTCCGACCGAGACACAATCGATCAGCGGAAACGATTTCGAGTGCTTGGCAGGCACGCGGGTGAACGCACCGAAAGCAATGTTTCAACGATTTTCCCCTCTTGTATGCGATTCCAACGCCCCTCCGGCCCAGAATCCGCTTGACACTGTAGTCTACATATGTAGAATAAGAGTTGTGCGACTGACAACACCAACCCTTCTCGTATTGGCAGCGTTGTTGCAGACTGCCGACGAATGGCGCTACGGTTATGATCTGAGTCGCGAGACCAAACTCAAGTCAGGGTCTCTTTATCCGATTCTGATTCGACTAAAGGAATGTGGTTGGATGCAGAGCAGGTGGCAACACGCGGAAAATCAGAAGCCACGGCACTTGTACCGGCTTACGGCTTTGGGACAGCGCTTGGCGCGGCAGGCACTGAATACCCCTGTCGCCCTGGCAAGATTGAATCCAGTCACGGAACGGCAATAACTCAATGGAGCGGCAGGGGATTCAAATCACCGTCGTGCGCGCGTTGAGCGCGGTTCTGGGGAAACTTCCCTGTGAGATTTCAGAGTGGGCCCAAGCCATGCTGTTTGAAGCGAGTGAAACAGGCAGTGCCGGCGAATTTGTGATGTGGATTGGCGGCGTGTTCACTACCACTTTTCAAATGCTTGTGAGTCATGGCCTACAAACTAGCCGTACTGCCAGACCATTCGTAGCAACCTGCTCGGCATTTTATTTCGGTTGTCTCGGAGGTTTTGTCTTTCTGCGCCTAATTAGCGAGGTGGTGAGTGCCACCGTACCTTTGCTGTGGGGCAGCATGTGGATGTCTGTCGGTCGCTGCGCAGCCCTTACAGCGGTCTGCCTTACCGTTGCTCTCGGTATCTGGTATCTGCGCAGCTACGCTAGGTATGCCGCGATCGGAGTGGCGGTAGTCCAAATCTTGGCTGGCATTTCCA
>JASHQK010000630.1 GCA_030039195.1 Candidatus Sulfotelmatobacter sp. | reverse complement strand
CAGCGCTCGCTGCAAAACGGAAACTCGGCGTCTGTGCTCTTGACGGGCTTCTTGCAGATCGGACATTTGAGTTTCACAGCACGCTTGCGGGGCATGATTCAATTGTATCCGTGTTGAAAATGGCCGATCAGGCAACAATCTTTGCGATCAGATCGTAGTCGTGGGCTTCGGTGATCTGGCATTGATAGAACTGGCCCGGTTTCGGCTCAAATCCATCCGGAAAGTCGTTCACAAACACTTTGCCGTCAATCTCGGGAGCGTGCATGGGGGTGCGCCCCTCCAGCAGAAGTTCGGTTTCCTCGGATTCTCCTTCGAGCAGGAAATCGAAGGTTTTACCGAGCAAAGCTTTTTTCTTTTTGCGGCTGATCTGGCGCTGAATTCCCATGAGATGCTTGCGCCGGCTCTCGACCTCGCGCTGAGAAATTTTCTTCTCCATCCCGAACGCGGTCGCGCCTTCCTGGTCGGAATAGCCAAATGTTCCCATCCAATCGAACTGCGCCTCGCGAACGAACTCGCAGAGTTCCTCGAACTCCTTCTCGGTCTCGCCGGGAAATCCCACGATGAACGATGTCCGCAGCGTCAGATCGGGAACCACGCGCCTCATCCCGGCGATGGATTTCAAGAAAACCTCGGCGCCGCCACCGCGTTTCATGCGCTTCAGCACCGACGGCGAAGCGTGCTGGAGCGGCACATCCATGTACGGACAGATCTTGGCGTTTTGCGCAATTGTTTCGAGCAATCTGCTGGTGATCTTGTTGGGATACGCGTAGAGAAACCGGACCCAGCGCAGCGGCTCGATCTTAGCCAGTTTTTCGAGCAGCAAAGCCAGCCCGTCTTTCAGGCCGAAATCTTCGCCGTAACAGGTCGTGTCCTGTCCGATGAGGGTAATCTCGCGTACCCCGGACTGCGCCAGCCGCTCCGCTTCCGCAATCACAGATTCGAAGCGCCTGGACCGGAATTGCCCCCGCAGCTGCGGAATGATGCAGAACGTGCAGGGATGATCGCAGCCTTCGGCAATCTTGATATAGGCTCGATGAGAGGGTGTCGCCAGAACGCGCGGCGTGGCATCGTCGTAGAGATAATTCGGTAAATCGCCGACTGCCCCGTCCCAGGACTCGCGCGAAAACCGTCCATGAGCCGCCCGGGCATCGCCTTCCGGACGGGATGGAAGCACGACAAATGGCGAATTGCCCGCGACTCGCTTGGAGGATCCCACTTCCAAACCCGCCGCCGAAAGGATCTTGTCCAGTTCGCCAGTTCCTACTACCGCATCCACTTCCGGAATATCTTTGCGTATTTGATCCCCGAAACGTTCCACGAGGCAGCCGGCCACGACAAGCTTTTTCGCCTTGCCCGCCGACTTGTGCCCAGCCATCTCTAGAATCGTATTGACCGACTCCTGCTGCGCGCTCTCGATGAAGGAGCAGGTATTGACGACAATGACGTCGGCATCCTCGGCGCGGGGCGTAAGTTCGGCGCCGGCTCGAGCCACCATGCCCATCATGACTTCGCTGTCAACGAGATTCTTGGGGCAGCCCAGGCTGACGAAACCGATTTTCGGCCGCACGTCGCTCGCGGCCGTTGCTGTTTTCTCTAAGGAGTGGGTAATGGCAGATTTCCTTTACTGGCTTGGCTTTTATCCATCTTAGCATCCCGGAACTCGCGACCTGCCCTTTCGGTCGGAGAAGCTCAAATCAAGCTTGGGACCAGAAAAGTCACAGAAATCAGTACCCTTGTGGAATTTAAAGGGCCATTGTCATGCTAGGCTAACCGTTATCGCCATAACAATTAAAAGAAGAACCTCGCAAGGAGGGGACAAATGTCGGCGAGACAATTCTGGATTGCAGTCCTGTCGGTACTCACTTTCCTGGCTGCATCCTCCGTTGCCCAGGAGAAAAATGAATTAGGCGGTGTCATTGGGCGCATTTTCATCAGCGATCAGGGAATCAACGCAAGCATCCCTGATAACACGATTCACTCCGGCAAAGGACTCTCTTTCGGGGGCGAAATATGCCCGCCGCTTTCTGGTAACTCCGATTTTTTCCGTGTCCGGCGAGGCCGTCGTGATCTACAACCCCGATGAAGATCTCAATGCCGGTGGTTTTGGAAATGCCGTTGTGCCCACCGACTACAAGCAGTTGTTTATCACTCCGGCAGCCCGGTTGAACTTGTTTCCGACCACGGCCGTATCGCCCTGGGTCAGTCTCGGCGGCGGCTTCGCCCACTTCAGTCAAGGGAACATGCTGGACTATGGGGGAACCAATCCCGGCAAATCGACCACGAGTGGCGTGCTGGAGGGCGGAGCTGGTTTGGATGTGAAACTGGTAGGCAACGTGAGCCTCCGTGGAGAAGTGCGCGACTTCTGGTCGGGCGAGCCGGATTTTCCTCTGGCGCCTACGGGAAAAACTCGCCAGCACAATTATTTTGTCGGTGGTGGAGTGTTCTGGCGGTTCTAAGGTAGAGGATTCGGTGAACGCTCAAACCTGGCGAGCGGCAGTTTCGACTTC
>JASHQK010000629.1 GCA_030039195.1 Candidatus Sulfotelmatobacter sp. | reverse complement strand
GCCTGGTCACTACTTAGCTCAGAAAGTCGCGTGAGCTCTGTTTTCGCTTCACGATCCCGTCCCGCCCGGTACAAAGCGTCGGCTAAAGCGACCGTGACCGTGTCGCGTTCGGCGGGAGGAACTTGGCTCAGCAACTCGCGATCGGCGTCGGCGGCATCGCTGAACCGGCGGGCTTTGACCAGCAATTCCGCGCGAGTCTTCAGCTGCTGGGGAGTGCCGAGCGGAACCAGCGGGAGTTTTCTCAGTTCGCTGTAGGCTGCGTCAGCGTCCGCCGAAGTCGGCATATCGAAGTACACGTTCGCCAGCGCTTCGGCAGCTTTGCCATTTTGCCCGAGCGCCACGTAGCCTCGACCGAGAGCCAGTTCGATGTCGGAGCGCGCCGGCAGCCGCTCTTTCTCCAGCAACCCAACTGCCTCGGTGCCTCGGCCCTCACTCAACAGAGCGTTGGCATAGCTGACGTCGGCATCGCGCACCAGCAGCGAATCGGGATGCGATTCCCCAAAATTGGCTAAAGTCGCGAGCGCTTCTGCCTGCCGTCCGGTCTGCAGATAACAGGTTCCCAGGTAGTAATCGACGTAGTCCCGCAGATCGCCGGCCAATGGCTTGGCACGATTCAGCGGATCAATTGCCTTTTCGTAGTCGTGATCGATGATGTGCGCGTATCCGACAACCAGCCAAGCCAGCGCGCCCGCATCTTCTCCGGCATGCTTCCGGGCGTATGCTTGCACCCCCGCGTAACCGGCGGGCGTGCGATCGAAAATCAGCTGCTGTGCCATCGGCCGCAGCGTGGCCGAAGCGACGAATGCTTGATGAATGCGGCGCACTCGCGGAGACATCGGGCGCCGCCGTCTTCTCGCCGCCGTCTGAGTTCGGCTCTTGCCGCTCTTCGCTTGGCTTCCCGAGCGCTTCTGCGCTGTGGATCTTTTCTCCGAAGCTGACTGCTTCGCCGGCGACTTGGGTTCGCTGGCAGTTTGAGCAGATTGGTTAGTATCGGTTTTCTTGCTGTCAGTTCCGGCGCTCGGCGCTGAACTCTGAGTAGATTCCTGTGCTGTTGCAGCCGATGCCGACTGCGCGGGTATCGCCGAAGCCGGCTGTGTGTGGCTGGAAAATCCACAGAGCGCGCCGACGGCCAGAACCCACCAGTACTTGAGAACGAATCGAGACACCGTGGTTGTTTTTTGTGCGGAACTAAAGAAGACCAGATCGCACCTCCATTGTAAGGCAAGCCGGCGGAAGTAGAGTTCTCGCGAAGGTATCAAGTTTGTGCAGCAGAGGACGCAGCCTGCCCGGAGCGAAGCCGAAGGGCGTATGACCCCGGACGAATGCGTCCGGGGCTACACAATCCGTGTGGGGGCGGAGGCATTCCTCCGCCCCGAGGAGCCAAGCGACGCGTGCAGCGGAAGAAATCTCAGGAAGGTTACAAATGGAAGTTCGCGCCCATCACGCCCAAATCGTCTTCCGCCAGGCTGCGCACGACTTCCTTCTGGAAATAATCACCGGAAGCAGCGGCTGTGCTCCCATAACGCTTCTGGTATGTGGCGCGGCTTTTTTCGATGTCGTCTTTCAGCCGATCGTACAGATCTTTGTGGCGGCGTCCTTCGGCGACCTTTGCCTGGTTGTAGAGCTTGATTTCATCCACCAGCAATCGGGCGAAGCGCTGCGCCTTGCGATGCGTGTCGGCATCCTCGGGCGACAATCCCGCAAACGGATCAGCCGCCGCAGCGGGCGACGCCGCGGCTCCGCCCGCCCCTGCCTGCGCCACCTCGACCACTTCTGCGGCAGGTTCCGGCTCTGGGGCCTTGGGCGCAACGTGTTTCGGAGCGTGCCCCGCGAACGGGTCTGCAAAGGAACTGACGGTCTGTACCGGAACCGGAGCGGGGCGCTCGTAAGATAAGGCGGAATCGGTGATTTCTTTTTGTGTCTGCTTCCGTAAGGATGCGACTTCCAGCCATGCGCTGGTCGCCATGACCAGAATTTCCAGAGACGGCGCATCCAGCACGCCCTCCGCTCCACCGTCGGCGTAGAGCAGCGCGGCAATCTTTTCCTTGAGAACAAGCGGCAAAATCAAAATCTGTTCGTTTGCGGGGCCGCCAAAGCGCTCGACAAAACGGCCATCCATCTCAGCGATATTCGCCGGAGTCGCCGCCCGGTTCTGATAGGCGTGGGCCACCGGGCTCGCAGTCATATCCAAAGCAAAGTCTTTTAATGACTCATCGTTGCCGAAACCGCGGCCCTGCCATCCCGTCGCCGCTCCCGCCTTAACCACAAACAGCGCCACGCGATCTGCGCTCCCGCTGCTGGCATCGAGTAACGCCCGCAGGATTTCCTTTTGGGTTATGCCGGTATGAATCGCGGCAACCGCTTGCACCAGGTTGGGATGAATCGACGTGCCGTCGCCTGCCGCTGGGGCCGTCTGTGAAGATCCAGCCGGCAATGCAGCCAGCACCCGCTCCACAATTTCGGCCTGCAGCTTCGGAAGATGGCGGTCGAGCACCTGCGCTACCGCGCGCTCGACGATCTGCTCGAGTTCCTTGCTTTCCGCCATTCTAGAAGACCATACTCATGGTCGAGATTCCGCCGCTAAGGCTTACCAAACCGACGCTACCCGCTAATGGGTGATTATATGGCGCTTAAAGGGCTGGCAGCAGGGTACGATGGTAACTGCGGTTGTGGATTCGCCCCTGAGCGTCGCCCTTCTGAATGTACAGCAAAGAATCTGCCCCGCCTACGCTAAAGCCATTGGGCAAACTACGCGGTTACCAAGTAGAATAACATTCAGATCCTGGGCATCTCCGTTAGCTGCTTGCGGCTGCAATTGAAACGGGAAAATACTGCATCGAACGGACAATGGGAGCCATCCAAAACAAACTGAGCGCGCCTGTCACCGATGAATTAGCGCTGGTACAGGCGGCCAAGCGGGGCGACGACTCGGCTTTTGAAGAGCTGGTTCGGCGCTATGACCGCAACGTGTTTCGGATCGCCCAACACATCACGCAGAACCGCGAAGACGCCGAAGACGTGGTGCAGGAAGCGTTCCTGAAAGCGTACGGAAATCTTTCTCAATTTCAGGAGCAGTCGAAATTCTATACCTGGCTGGTCCGCATTGCCGTCAACGAAGCGCTCATGAAATTGCGCCGGCGGCGGCCGGAGCGCACGGTTTCGCTGGATGAAGAAATTAAAACCGAAGATGATACTCTTCCCCGCGAAATCGCCGATTGGAGCCCGAATCCGGAACAGCAATATACGCAAGCCGAATTACGTGAGATTTTGAGCAAGACCATCCAGGGCCTGCCCCCGGGCTTCCGGACGGTGTTCGTGCTGAGAGATGTGGAAGGACTTTCGACCGAAGAAACGGCAGCGGCGCTCGAATTGAGCGTGCCCGCGGTAAAATCGCGGCTGCTGCGCGCGCGCCTGCAGTTGCGTGAACGGCTCGGACGTTACTTCCAGAAACGCGAGAGTGGAGATGGCAACAAGTGAAATGCTCTGAATTTTTGCACGAGCTGACCAATTATTTGGACGGCGTGCTCGACGACAAAACCAAGGTCGAGTTGGAAAACCATCTTTCCTGGTGCCACAACTGCTACGTCGTTTGCGACACCACGAAAAAGACCATTGAAATTTATCGCGACTCGCAACTGTACGAACTGCCGGAAGATCTTCGCAGCCGCCTCCGTTCCGCGATCATGACCAAATGCCAGCAACAGAAAAAGCGCGGACCACAGAGCGTGTAAGTCGACTGACCGTCGCCAGCCGCATAATCCTTCGTTACATGAATGCCGGAATAAAGTGAATCGCGCACTCGGTGGGAGACTGCAGCCATCATGCGCTCTGACAACGGGCACGCCGGTCCTTTCTCCGCGGACCCTGCGGCTTTCCTCCGTGACCTCCGCGATTAAGAGCTCCGGAACGCAGAGAAAATCTGCAGAGATCGCCGAGTTCGAAGAACGGTAGTTTCTTACAGCATGTGATCCCCCTCACTTCGTACGTCTATTCCTGAGCATTATTCTTTCTGCATGTCAGAACGCGTCTGCCCGTGGTGGATCGGATATCTCCTCGCCAGCCCCTTGCGCAAGTGGATGGGACAAAATCCCATCCAGATTCTTCGTCCATACGTCCGCGAAGGTATGACTGTGCTCGAACCTGGTCCCGGCATGGGATTTTTCACGCTTCCCCTTGCCAAGCTGGTGGGTCCATCAGGGCGTGTAATTGCGGTGGATCTGCAGCCGAAGATGATCGCAGGTCTAAAGCGGCGTGCGGCAAAAGCGGGGCTGCTCGATCGCATCGAGGCGCGCGCGAGCGCGGCCGATACGCTCGCAATCGACGACCTCGTTGGCAAGGCCGAATTCATACTCGCCTTCGCCGTCGTCCACGAGTTTCCCGACGCCAACAAGTTTTTCCGCGAAGTTGCGGA
>JASHQK010000628.1 GCA_030039195.1 Candidatus Sulfotelmatobacter sp. | reverse complement strand
GGTTATCAATGGCCCTTGATGTGACTGTGTTGCCGACAGTCGCGTTCATGGTCTGCAGCTCAGTGCCGGTAGCCTGGACTTCAACCACCACGTTGGTGCCGCCGACTTGCAGTGCTGCATTCAAAGTGAGTGCAGCTCCCACCACAACTTCCTGATTGCTAATCTTGGTCGTTGCAAACCCTTTTTTGTTCACGTCGAGGTTGTACACACCCGGGTTTACGTCGACAAAGACGTAGCGGCCAGCGGAATTGGTGGTAGTGTTTCGCGGAGTGCCAGTCGCCGTATCGGTCAACGTCACCGTCGCATCCGGAATCACGGCTCCGCTCGAGTCAGTCACGCTTCCCGCAACCGTTCCTGTCGATGTCGATTGCCCCCAGGCGGGCAGGGCACCGGTCAGACAGACCATAAGGAAGACATACAGAATCACTCTGAAATTGCGCAATTGCATTGCTGCCTCCTCACCGAGATTTGAATGGCACAAGGTCCGAAGCTGCGGAGTACGACGGACACACGGGGAGAGCGTCTTGCGCTGAAGTAATGGCGGAAATTTTCCGCATGCTCTTGCAAGTAGCTTTCCCCAGAACTGCCGCGGAATTTATTCGTAGGGAAAGAGTCGGCGCGCATCAATTCAGACCCTACATGCGCCGAACTCCTTGAGACCCTAATTGGCCGGAGACACTACCACCTTTCGTTGGCCGAAAACAAGTAGAAATTGCAAGAAGCTGAAAAATTTGTGGAACGGGGTCCGAAAACAGCCAGCCGACGCCGGAAGCGACCGAGGGCGGGCATTTACATTCTCCATGCCTGGGACAAGGGAGAACGCCGACAGTCTAAAGCAGAGGGTTTTGAGTGAGATCATGGAGCCGACGATCGGACTTGAACCGATGACCTGCCGATTACGAATCGGCTGCTCTACCAACTGAGCTACGTCGGCTTTCGCTGAACTCTGACTAGTCTATCAAACGCGCCAACCTCCAGCGAAAGCCGGCGCCGCTGGTGCTTCTCGTTTGCGGAATCGGAGTATTACCGGCGCAGCTTGCCCCTGCCGCTCTTCGAACAATTCTTCCCCGATGTCACCTAGGTCCGTCTTGCCACCAGCGAGTCATATTCCTTCTGTGACTGGGCTGGCAAAAGAACCCACATGGTGTACACCCCCATCGCCGTGCCGATCGGAACATTCAGGAACAACGCGATGAATGCCAGGATCAGCGTGACCGTGCGCGCCCACTCTTCCCGCTGCAATAATCCCCATCCCGCGAGGAATCCAAACGCCGCCTTGGCCAGAACGATGATTCCGAGTGTGCTGAAAAGCGCCGTCAGAAAACCCGCCGGCACGTCGCTGGGCACGTTCGGCATTTCATGCAGATGCGGGAATACAACGTTGCCCAGCACCAACAGGATCAACCCTCCCAGCGTATTGAAAGCGGAGAAGGCCAGCCACAAAATCGCCAGCAGGTGCAGATGCCGCTCCACCCGCCCCGGGAAAGGCGCCGGCGCGATGGTCCCGAGGATCTGCTTTCCGCACTTGCTGCAAAACGCCTGCTCCGGCTGCAATGCTGCACCACATCCGTCACAGAACATGGTTCCTCCAGATTGAATCGCGTGCGCCGAAATCAAGAAACGTTCTCCACAGAGAGTGGCGTCCTGAATTCACTAACCACCTAGGGCACGAAGAAACACGAAGCATGGGAAACCTGGCTCTCCTTCGTGTCCTTTGGGGTTCATTAGGACACTACCCAACAGATAATACGCAGGCGAACTCCAACAGTTCCCGTAATCGCGGAACCGATGAGTTCCGCACCGATCACTGTTTCATTCGCTCGTTTCATTCGCTCCCTTTTTTCCATTACCTCCGTCGGCGAAAAACGAAAAGGCCACCCGGCAACTGGGCGGCCTTCTCTTCAAGGGAGAATAGTTCCAACGGAGGCGTACAAAATCCCGTCAAAACTTTCTGGCGAAATCTTATGAGCGGAAAAACGGGGGTGTCAAGGGAATTTTCGGAAATAAATGTCTTTGTTTTCAGCTACTTGCAAAACCAGTCACTACCGTCTGCAGATGTAACATTTTGAGACAAAATGGCTCTCCAACCCTCATAACCCGATATTTTTAAGACACTTACCCTTGTTTCCGGAGGGGCTTTGCTACTCCTTATGCGGACTTGTGCGGCGCTTGATTACCGCTCTTGTTCCCGCCCTGGGAAGGACCTTCGACCAGCGTTTCGCTGAGGTGCAGTGAGATGAATTCCATCCGCTCGGGACGATCAAAAACTTTATCCGGAAACCAGCGCTTCATCAGAATTCGAAATCCGCCGAACGCCACTCCGGCCACCACCGCCAGCACACCAAGAATCGCACACAGGATCACCACATTCAGAATCAGCACGTACAGATCATGAACGTCGTGCGAATCGGTCGGCGTATTCCACGTGACGTTGGCTTCGTAGTTCACCATCCCCAGCAGAGATTTCGCGTCGCCTTCTGAAATCGGCCCGGAAGCGACCGCGACAATCGGTCCGCTGCGCTTGTCGAAAAACGAACCTGAATTTTCGATCTCCGAAATACCCGCCTGCGGTTGCGCCATCTGATGCGCGGCATCGATGCGGCGCAGATGATCGGCGGCCAGTTGCGGCGTCGGATAGGAAATCAGCATCAACGTCGCTTGCCCGCTCGGCGTGTTGTACTGACCGAGTGAAACTTCCGCGCTGGTATTGAAGTCCACCAACCCCGCGGAAACCGGCGCCGTCAGCGACGCCAGCGCTGCCGGCCCCATAACGTATTTCTGGGTATTGGCGACGTATCCCCGCCGGGGCATGAATTCGATGAAGGTTGGCAGATTCGCCGCGCTTCCCATCGGAGTCGGCAGATCTCCAGCCAGTTCGCGCATCTCCGCGCCCGCCATCGGCGATTCCTGGCTGAACAGCGCATCCACCACTACCGATCCGCGATAAAACAACACCCGCTCGCCGAGCGATGCTCCCTGATCTCCGATGTCCTCGCTTCGCATCTCCGGCTGCAGATAAAAGGTGTACGCGCCGAACGCTCCCGAAGCATCAGTAAAGCGCGCGGCGCGAACTTTCAACGTGCGGCCATCATCACGGCTGTAAGTAGCCGAAGCAAAATCAGTGAAGCGATACTCCTTCAGTACCGCGGCATTCGCCGGATCGGCCACGGCCGCGTTCGCACTGGCGGCGGCCGATCCCCGCATCTGCCATCCGCCAAATTCCTGCGGCAGAATGGCCTTGGACGCGGTTTCCGCCGCCTGCGGCGCCGCAGCAGCAATGGCCAGCGGCGCGGGCAAGACCAGCATTGCCAGAATCAGGACTCTCGTAATCCGGGAGAAGCGCATGGAACCACTCAGCATCGCCTGTCTTTGTCCATTAGACCACAGCTTGCGACCGAAAGTTTCCCGAAGCCGCTAAACCACGGGATTTCTATGCCTTGGCCGCCTATTACTTTCGTGTCGCGCAAAGGTGGCACAGACGAGCCATTCACAGAAAAGACCTTTCAAGCGAAACTAACTCTTGGGTGAAGCGCGAATGAAGGTAACTGTGGCAAAGACCGAGAGGCAAGGCAAACGCACCAAAGCTGTTCTGCCGGTCAGAATTAAAGGCATCGACAGTGCAGGCAATGCGTTCGAAGAATTGGCCCATACCTTGGACGTCACGGCCGCAGGCGTGCGCCTCGGCGCAATCCGCCGGGAATTGAACGTGGATGAAGAAGTCACGCTCTTTTTCCGCCAGCGAAAGTTGCAGTTTCGCGTGGTGTGGACGAAGAAAATGAAAGGCAGTTCCGAATTTCAGGTGGGATTGCAGGTCGTGGGCCAGGAGCGCGAACCGTGGGGCTTGAACTTTACCGAATTTCGCGGTGAGACGGAAACCGTGGTCAGTGCTTCTGGAATTGCCTGATCTTTTTTGCAGTGATGTTGCGCATTAGATCGCAGTCATAAAATTGGGAGAACCATGCAGCGGTCAACAAACATTCGGTGGTGGGACAGGTTCTGGTCCGATGAAAGCGGTCAGGATGTCGCGGAATACTCCGTGATGCTGGCCGTGGTTCTGGTGATCGTGGTAGGCACGATCCGCCTGATCGGTTCGAATGCCGGCAACATCTTTTCGCAGGTCGGCAGCGCTATCCAATAACCTCGTCATCCGAACAATGATTTGATAGAGCGCGGCTTTCCGCCGCGCCACGCAAATCCTTAGACCCACAAAACTCGTGCGGGCATGAACCCGCTGCGCCCTACTGTCCGCTGACCTTGTCGATCTTGCTCGCCACTTTCACGCCGCTCAATCCGTTCGCATACTTCGCGATACCTTTATAGAGCGACTCCGCAATGCGCTGCCGGTACTCGCTGGTTTCCAGCCGCCGTTCGTCCCCCGGATTGCTGACAAACGAAATCTCGGCCAGGATCGACGGCATATTCGCGCCGATGAGCACGATAAACGGCGCCTTCTTCACGCCCCGATTGCGGATCCCCGGATTCTTCGCTGCCAGCCCGCTGTGCAGGGATTCCTGCACATCGGAGGCAAACTCGTGCGACTCTTCAATCTTCTCCTTGAGCGCGATTTTCTTCACCAGATCCTGCAGCTCGAAAACCGATTTCTGCGAAACCGCATTTTCGCGCGCCGCCACTTCCAAAGCATCCGGTGACGACGTGAAGTTCAGGTAATACGTCTCCACTCCGCGCGCATCCGGATCTTGGCTGGAATTCGCATGAATCGAAATGAACAGGTCGGCCCGCTGCTGGTTGGCAATCGCCGTGCGCGTTTCCAGCGGGATGAACGTGTCATCCTTGCGCGTATAAACGACTTCCGCGCCCAGCCGGCTCTCCAGCAGCTTGCCTAGCTTCAACCCGACATCGAGTACGAGATCTTTTTCTTCCAGCCCGTTCGGACCGATCGTTCCCGTATCGTGTCCGCCATGGCCGGGATCGATGACGATCTTGCCGATTTTCAGCCCCAACGCCCGAATCAGCGAGCGGTCGCCATTCGCCGTCGGAGTCGCTTCGCGCACTTCGATATCCGCCGATTCCGCGTCGTTCTTCGTTCGTGAAGAAGATTTCGCGTGCCGACTTTTGCGTACAGAGGGCGACGCCGTCTTAGGCGGCTGGACGTCGGTATCGGACCGAAAGCCACTGTCGTCCGGCTCAACGATCACTTTCTTGATCGTTGAGGTGGACGAGCCACTCGTGACCTTCGCTACTGTCTCAACCGTTTTGTCGTCCAGTGATTCTTCGCGCGCCGCAGTTTTCGTCACCTCCGCAGCGTCATCGCGAACCGCAGCTTTTTCAACTTGCGCGACAGGTGAATCCCGTTTCGAAGCAACTTCCTTCGTTTCAGGATTCGCATCGCTATCGACAGTCTGGGCGTTCGCCGCAACTGTCGAATTCTCGCCTGCCTGCCCATCCGCTAGCGCATCATTGCCGCTCCCAGAGGATGTCTTTGTCGCACTCTTTTTCGCCCCGCTCTTCGCCCCGTTTTTCGCCTGCAGTTCCTTGCCGTGAATGTCGATGATCAGTCGATACGGGTCGGGCAACAGAAACGCATCGTAGTCGGCGAGATCGTCTACCTCGAGCACTACGCGCGTTCGGCCGGGCTGAAACTGCGCAACGCGAATTTTCTTCAGGAATCCGTCATCGACATCGAAAGTTTTGCCCACCAGGGTCGAGGCCAGCTTCGTGTCTCGCAGATCGAAGAAAATCCGGTCGGGATGGGAAATCCTCTGGGACGAGTACTTCACATCGCTTTCCACATCGATTGCGATCCGCGTGTAATCGGGCGTCGACCAGTGCCGGATTCCGGTCACCCGAGGCAAGCGTCCCGAAGCCGAGCCGGCAACTTGTGGCGCGTCCGCGTGTGGCGGGGTCGCCGCCGCCCGCGCGACCGTATCAGTCTCCTCAGAAGCCGGGGTGGAATCCGAAACAGCGCTGTCATCCTTCCTGGCCTGCTGCTCGTGTTTTGCGTCCTTCGTCTGCTCTTCAGCCTTCTGACCCACGGCCTGCCGATCGAGATCGGCAATCGCCTGCCGCGCATCTTCGACCAGCCGATTGTGCGGATAGCGGCGCAGGAACTCCTCAAACGTGGCGCGCGCCTCGTCACGCTCGTTCAGATCGTCGCTATAGATTTCCCCGATCGTGAACAGCGCGTCGCATCGATACTTGCTGCCGGGATATTCCCGCCGCAGGAATTTATACTCCGCGATCGCTTCCTGCAGGATCTTGTCATCGTCGAAGCGGCGCCCCATTTCCACGAGTGTTTCGGCGACGGCA
The DNA here is from genome assembly GCA_030039195.1 of Candidatus Sulfotelmatobacter sp. GTDB lineage: Bacteria > Acidobacteriota > Terriglobia > Terriglobales > Acidobacteriaceae > Sulfotelmatobacter. Next base: position 1,860 of record JASHQK010000628.1, on the reverse strand, counting down.
ACCACGCTGGGATCGGCCTTCGTGGAGGTAGGCGCACCGAAATACACGCTCCGGTATTCATTGATCACGCGTTGGTAATCGCGGCGGGTGCGCTCGGCTGGAGGACGTCCATTGAGCGCTTCGCGCATGCGCTCGGCCGCGGCAAAGCGGTCCCGCGCCCAGGCTTCCGTGTGATGCGGACGCGCGTACCCCGTTGCAGAGAGCGCAAGAAACAGCAGCGGAAGTACCGAGTAGCGGGTACCGAGTACCGAGCCCCGGCACAACTGGACACGTGTGCTGCAGCACTCGGACCTCGACCCGTCGCGAACCATTCGAAACATCTGGCTTCCCTGGGAGAACTTGATGCCGGAAACTCACCGCATGTTGTCGAGTGACTTCTCGGTACTCGCTACTAGGTACTCGCTACTGACTAGTCCGTGTTGCTGATGTACAACACGCCGTGCGCATCCCGTTCAATATGCAGCGGTTGGTGCGACGGCCCGGAAGGCGCAAAATCGATCCCTCCGTAGTACAAGTTCGTAATTCTGCGAACGTAATCCTGGGTTTCGGCAAAGCGCGGAACGCCCGCGCTCCGCGCCACGGCTCCTTCGCCCGCGTTATAAGCGGCCAGGGTCAAATTCACGTCGCCGCCGTAGTTTTCCAGCAGATACTTGAGATGCCGCACGCCGGCATCCACGTTCTGCTCCGGATCAAACGGATTCTTCACCTTCAGCTCCCGCGCCGTCGCCGGCATGAGCTGCATCAGTCCCATCGCGCCCTTGCGTGAAACCGCGTTGGAATTGAAATTCGACTCCACTTTGATCACCGCGCGCACCAGGTTGGGATCGACATTGTGCCGCGCCGCCGCCATCGTGATCGCCTGATCCACTTCATCCGGCGAAGCCTGATGTCCCCGCGAATTGGCCTCAATAATCTTCGCGTTCGCCGACTTCACCGAGTCGTGGCCGAAATATTCACTGACCTCCGCCGCCGCCGACCGTGCCGCTTTCATCGACATCGTGTTCGCCGAAGGCACCGGCTTCCAGCGGTTTTCCCTGCTGCTCCAGTAAACCAGCGTCGCGTGACGCGGTTGAGACTCGCTCGTCGCATGCGCGTGCGGCCGGGGCGAGTCGTCGTTCACATAGATCGTGCGGCCGTTTTCCTGCTCGGTCGTGATGGTAGAGCCGTGCTCGTCGCTCTCCGCGGCCCAGGCCGAGATGGCATGGAGAGAAAAAGAGATCGCGATAGCCGAACTTGCCGTCAGCATCAGTGCGAGTTGCAGGCGCTTTCGCATATCCGGGCAGTCTGCCTTTCACCCCAAGCTGTTTCAGAACCAGTTTGTACCTTGTCATCCCGACCAAGTGACTGAATTGGCTGCGCCAATCCAATCGCGCGTGGAGGGACCTGCTGTTCCAACCACGGCCACCGTAATTTCTGAAACGGCTATAAAGCTTTCCCACAAGAAGGGCGCGCTTAAACAAACCTCACCCTCCCGAGATCTACCCGGAACCTGACGGAGAATCGCGTACCAGAGTACGTTGATTATAGGCGGGCGGTATGGCCTGGGCAACGTTTCCTAAGGGAGTAGAACCAGCGGAGTAATTTGAGGTAAGTGAATGAAATGAAAGCACGTTAAATGGATCTAAGACTCGCCGCGCCAGTGTCGGAAGTAACCAGCGGAATGGTTACCTCAGGCAAGGCTGACCAACTCGCAAAAGAGTTTGACCGTTGCTAGCTTCCGCCTTTGCAGTTAGGCAGGCGGAGCGAGCTAATCCGGGTTCGGTAACCGGCGTCGCCCGTCTTCAGATAATCGCCCACGAACCAGAAGGTGCAGTCATCACTAGGGTCCAATGCCGTAGTGACGTAGTCTTCCCACCGCAG
>JASHQK010000059.1 GCA_030039195.1 Candidatus Sulfotelmatobacter sp. | reverse complement strand
ATGGGAAGCTGCAGGCGAATCGCGTCAATGCTCAGCGCTCGACCGGGCTGAGGGAGGCAAAGCAGCCTCGCGACGGAACGCGTTGAAACGCGGAATTCTGAACCTCTTAGTCGATCTACTAATACGGCCTTCCGAGCTTGACCTCAGCTCGCTGCCATTAAACGAAACAATTTCATGCACGAGTCTAAGGCCAGATTCGGCGCTACAGGAAATCAATCGTCATCTGGAGCAAACTAGCGACGGTCATGGCCTTTGAGAATGATTGTGCGCAACGCCCGGATGGTCTCCAGCGGAGTGTGCACCTCATTTGTCGCTACGATCGTATGCTGACCAAGAAGATGCAAGCCCGCCACCAAGCCTTTGGCGCGCTTCGTCGGATACTGAAATGCGGATTTTGCAAGACGAACCCAGTTAAGTCCTTTGTTTGCAGTGCCAGTGCTTCCACAGCCTACCCGGGCGACAACGATCTGAATTCCAGATGTCGGGTGCTTCCAAGCATTCAAGTACCGGAATCAAAAGAAGTTATGTAGGTTGTGTCGCTTGTGCAGGTTTTCCGGCATTTGCAACGTGGCCACGCAACAGTTCCTTTGTTTGTGGTGAGCTGAAATCGCCAAACTAACCCGAGAGCTGTGGATCGGGAGCGGGGGGCCGCCCTTTGAGAATCGACTTCCCTCCTTAGTAATAACCAAGGCGATTTCCCAAGGCTGCAGATTGCAATTCATTCTGGATGAGCACTCGCCACCCCCGCTCGCCGCCAGGAAGATCTCTCGACGCATTCGGAGTGCGCGAGGAATTTCACAGCGGGTCGAAACGAATCCCCCGGGGCAGCCTTGACAAGCTGACACGCCCCTAACGGCTTCCGCGATGTTCCAAATCGGTTTTCTGGTTCTTCGCTACAAAGGAATGTTCTTGCACTCACTGCCGATTTGTGGCTAGGATGCAACTTGTCCACCCCTGCATGCAATCTCAAGTTGTGCATTTCCGGTTTTTCCGGAGAAGCCGATAACCGACATCCCGAAGAGCGTTACGAAAACCGAACAGTGTTGCTAATCGAGCGGGTGCGGTTTTGTAAGAAGAGATGGAAGCTGACGGACCGCCAAAAGCGAATGTAACTTCCATCAAATCAACGCGATGTTCGAACCGGATCGTTTCCGAAGGGATGAAATATCCGCTTTTCGTAACACAATCCGGAGTTCCAGCTGGTTGGATCGGACATATCGATAATTGGGCCCTCTCTTTTCACATGCTAGTTGTGGGTTTGTTGTCCCGCGGTCCAATTGGGTGATCGCTGTGTCGAGCGGAAGAGCCTGAGCCAGTACTTTTCTGGCAGAGGTCACCCCAGTTTCTGCTTGCAGGCACGTGCAAGTGACGTGAGATTGTCGCAGTGTACGGAGGCAAGTTCCAGGTTTACCTTCTGGCGGAAAATCGACTTCTTCGTGAAGCGCTGACCCGCATCTTAACCAAGAAGGCTGATATCCGCGTAGTGGGGGCAGCTGGGCTCAGTCCGCAAGCTGAGGCGCGGATCGCAGACCTTAAACCAGATATCCTGCTCGCGGATGCCAGCGCGCTCTCCGATTTGGCGTTGCAGCTCATTCCCAACGTTCGCAGAATTTTGGCGGATGTGAAAATTGTGATGATCGGGATGGATGCGGATCCCGAATTGTTTCTGCATGCAGTGCGCCAGGGAGTGCGCGGATATGTGTTGAAAGATGCTTCGGCGGTAGAAGTGGGGGCCGCGGTGCGGGCCGTGATTCATGGCGAAGCGGTATGTCCGCCCAGCCTACTGACGTTTCTGTTTGCGGCCGTTGCACAATCGCACGCCGCCTCTCCGAATGCGCAGGTACGGCATCAGCTGGGGCTGAGCCGACGCGAACAAGAGCTGATTCACATGATCAGCGAAGGACTTACCAATAAAGATATTGCCGCGCGGTTAGGCCTTTCCCAGCAGACCGTAAAGAACCACGTACACCGTATGCTGCGGAAAGTGGGAGCGCGGCACCGTCTTGGCATTGTGGAACGCTGGCGCGAGGTCCGGCTGCCGAGCGTCGCACAACTCCCAGGATCGTGGCCACAACCTCCCCGATCTCGTTCCAACAACTGAACTGTTTGGCCGGAACTTGATACGAGGGCTGGGCGAAGGTCTCTTCTGCTCCAGAGCAACGAAGTGCTCAAGGTGATCGTCGCCAATCCGACCATGATCAAGGCGTTCAAGGCTGGCGTTCCGGGCAACGGCCAACCTTTCCGGATGGCTGCCTGCGAGTTAGCACACGTTCCGCAGCATGAGCAGAGACGAGACCATCTTCTGAGAGATATCAGCGATGGCTTGCGAGTTCGCGGAGCTGGGGTTCTCGAAGCTTTGCCGTAATAGCCGGATTGCATCATCGCTGATGTGCGCGGCTGAGTCTTCTTCGTGTGCGATCCACGCGGTAACGTGCATGAGTTGATCGCTATATTCGTTTAGAAAATGATCCAGCGCCTGGTTTTGGTCCTGGGTCAATTCGGAACCTGTGTCCTGTCGCCCACGATGTGAGAGAAGACTGAGTTCCAGCAGGTAGATCGAGCGCAACGCTGGCTGAACCCTCCGAATCCGATCACACTGGGCGACGTCTTCCTCGCGCCGATGGCGGAACTCAAACTCAAACCGCACGGCATCCATCTGCGATTCCAGACTGGCGAAGTTGTCGTTGATCTGACTGCGCAGACGGCTGATCTGTGAAACGGCAACAGCTTTGCCGCGCATCACAGGACGAAGTGCGAGCTGAGCCAGCATCCGCACATTCCGCACCAGGAGCTTCTGCAACTGCTCGGCATCGCTTTTCGTCCCGAAGCGGTCAAAGATAAAACCCATGGCGAGAATGCCCACTAACACTCCAATTACCTTATCGCGCGCGATCGTGAGGTCGGTCTGAATCTGGGAATCGGACAAGTTGACGAAGTAAAACGCGAGCGCGATCTGCACGCCAAAATACGAAAGCCGTGGACTGGAGGTGGCGAACCACGCGGCGATCGCGGTCGCCGCCGCGAAGAAGAGAGCAAACCCGAAGACGGTGTCGATACCGGGCAGGATCAGAATCTGCGCTGAAATCCCCAGCACCAACCCTCCGACAACGAACCCAGCAAGGCGGAGAAACTGCGCCTGGAGCGAATTGCCAACGGTGGTCAGCGCGGTAACGATGCAAGTAAGGACGCAGGTGAAGATGCCGGGCCAGTCGAGGGCGTTGTAGAGGAAGTAACAGACGCTGGCAGCCAGGCATCCGGCGAAGGCGAAGCGTACATATTCCCGGTTTTGGAATGCATCAGGCAGAAACACGGCGTGCCACCAGTTCCCTTCCGGGGCGTTTTGGGAAGCATCGAGGAAATCGCGTTGAAAAACTTGGGGAACGAATGAGACGACTCGCTCCATGTCTTGAAGCATAGGGAGACCAGGGGACGGCGGCCCCTCAAGCACAGGAGGAGATGGGGAAACAACCCCTGACTTCCGGAGCTGCGTTCGGATCGCGCCGAGCCTCTCAGAAATCGCGCGCAGGCGAACCACGTCATCGTCTGTGGGCTGGGGGGAGACGGGCCCGAGATTTGCAGCAAGATCTATGAGCCGGCGTGCCAGCGAAATCAGGGCAGAGCGCTGCGCTCGAAGGGTCAGGTCGATGCCTTGACGCTGCAACATTAATCTGAGTCGTCCGGTGCCGATCATCTCGTATTGACGAACTCTGTCGAGAACCGGCTTTGGAGGGGCCTGCCGACTGGAGATGCTTTCCGCTACCTGCTGCACGGTAAGCAACATATCGTCGACCGATGTGATGAGCGGATCGGAGCGATCGAAAATGCGGTATAGCGCTTCGGTTGCCACAGTTGCGCCGACACCTACCGCAATTATCAAAACAGGCCAGAGCGTGCCCTCCACTTGGACTTCGCTCGACACGGAGCGGTCCCATATCGGCAGGGCAATAGCAATCGGAACGCCGAAAGCCGCTGCGGCCGCGTAATTAGCTGCCGCGCGAATCACGAAGAAGACCAGAAATAAGCTTGCGATAACCCAAAAGAAATGTGTGATGGGGTAACCGCGGAACAGCATCACGCCGAGCAGGGTGTAGAGGCTTGCCCCGACGAATGCGAGGACGATCATCCGCCCCCCGCGCCAAGTAGCGGCGAGATTTTCGCGAGCCAGGAGAATTGAAAACAACCCCGCCAAGAAACCGCTGGGAATGCGAAAGGTCACGACGATGATCATGACCAGCGTAGCGGCGATGGTCATGCGGATGACCGTGCTTACGCGCCCCGGATAGGGAGCAAGTTCCCACCGCATGAATTCCCGAAGCCAAAGCCAAGAGGCAATGCGGCCAGCCGGCTGGTAGCGTAGCGGAGTGGCTCGGGTCGCCATATCGTCGCTGTATCAAGGCTTCCGTTTGTATCCGCGGATCACTACTACCGCAGATTCGCCCAGACGAATGACATCGGGGGAGGGTGACTCAATGCGGATGCGGACTGGGTAGCGGCTAGCCAGGTGTACCCAGCTCAGAGTACGTTGCACGTCGGGCAAGCCGGGCGTGATTTTGCCCCAAAATGTAGGATCGGGTGTAACACCGTACCCGGTGCTGTCCACGACGCCGGTGAATCGCACCCCGGGATCGGACATAACGTACACATCCGCAGTCATACCCGGCTTGACATGCTTCAGCTGCGTTTCACGGAAATTCGCAAGTACCCACCAGACTCGATTGTCAATGAGGGTGAATATCTCCTGTCCGATGTGAGCATAAGCGCCCTCGGAAATAACGAGGTTGGTCACACGTGCATCGAATGGAGCGTAGATGCGGCAGTGGTTGTAGTTGTATTCGGCGTTCGCAATGGCCGCGGCGCGCCCCTGGCGTTGGGCCACGAGCGGATCTAGGGTAAGCACGCTGGACTCCGATTGATGCAGTTGTGCCGTGCTCTGCTCTGCCGAGGCCGTGGCCTGCGCCAAGGCTGCAAGCATGGAGTTAAGGTGGGCCCGGTTAAGGGCCAACTGGGATTCGGCTTCGTGCACGGACTGCGCGCTGGCTCTCTCGGTCGTACGTGCCTGGTCCACCTGATCGACGGTGACGAACTGCTTGACGAGCAGAGGCTCGACGCGGTGCAGGTTATTTTCGGCGTATGCCCACTCGGTCTTGGCTCGATCCAACGCAGCCTCGGAATGGGCGACATCGGCCTCGGCCTCGCGGATCGAGGCTTGCGCCCGATCGACATTGGCGCTGGCGCTGCGGGTTGCCGCGCCTGAGGCGGTAACCGCGTTCACCTCTGCCTGAATGCGGCGCCGTTCGTCGACGATCTGGCCTTCCAGCGCTGCCTGGTCCGACACTGCACGGTCAAAGGCATACTTATACGGCCGATCATCGATTTCGAAAAGTAGATCACCTTGTTTAACGCGCTGATTGTCCGCGACGTTTAGGTGCAGTATGGGTCCTTCGACCACCGGGGCAATTCCGATGTAGTTGGCAAAGACTTCAGCGTCGTCAGTCTGGGGGTGGCGAGTTGTGACTGCGTAGACGGCAATCAAACCTGCCATTGCCAGCAGAACCATGGCCGCGGTAAAGGCGCGACCGTACCATTGAAGTTTTGCAACGCGATCGTCGTGCTCAGGTCCGGTCGGGTCTCGGGTTGTCGGCATCGCGTTTTACCTAGCTGTAGAACAGGAGCCACAATATGCATGCAAACAAGATTGCCATGCTGAGATACAGAAGCACCGGCGCGGCAAGGTATTCGGCGATCGCAGTGCGAACGATCACGGCGCGTGCACCTACCATCAGTAGGAGACCACTGGCAGAGCAGAAGATCCACACCGGGAAAAAAGAGCCGAAGATGCTGTATTCGGGCGCGTGAGAGCAACCGGCCGACACCAGAGGTAGCGCCAAAAACAAACCGGCAAGGCAGCGAAGCGACTTTCCTCGGCGTGGATTGCGCTCCGCCGATTCGATGTTCATTTCCACCAGACCCACGCCTCGATTGAGCCACAGAGTTAGGACCGAATCTATTGGACGAAGGTGTCGACCAATACCTTCGCATCAGATGGCCTGTCGCAGCCGGTGAAGATGACCTCCACAGATACTTTGGGATCGATCAATACGTTCGTTCAATGGATTTGGCTTGGCACTTCTGCCTTAATTACCGTGGGAATGAAGTGGAACAAGTTTCGATTGATCGAATACAACCCATCATTGAATGGTCTATTTTTGTCGCTGCTTCTCGCCTTTTCCGCGGCGCGAGCTGTCGGGCAATGTGCCGGCCAAGTGTCTTCTCCAGAAGCTGTCGCCGACTGCGCCTCTCGTGAAACTCCTCGCGAGGGAACAGCGATTCTTGATCCAGTTCGCCCCTACACCCTGGCCGAGTTGATCGACGTCGCCGAACACCACAACCCCAGCACGCGCGTGATCTGGGAACGCGCAAAGCAAAAAGCGCGCGAAATTGGGATAGCAAAAAGCGCGTATTATCCCGAGTTAGAAGGCCTGGCCGTCTTCGGCGACGAGCGATTGATAAATCCATTCCCAGAACCGCTAGCCCCTCGCGGTTACGTCATGGTCGAGTTACCGGTCGTCAAGCCGGAAGTGGCGCTTCAATACCTCATCTTTGACTTTGGCAAACGCGAAGCGAGCGTGGATTTCGCGAAAGAGGAGAAGTTCGTCGCGGGTGCGGATGTTATTCAGGTAAATCAAGCGCTGGCGTTCCGCGTTTCCAGTGCGTATTACCAGCTGGTGACTGCACAGGAAAAATTGCAGGCTGCTCAGGAGACGTTGCGAACTGCACAAACCACGCAGGATGCGGCTGAAAACAGACTCACCAACGGGCTCGCAACGCTTCCCGACGTTCTTAATGCCCGGGCCGAAACGTCGCAAGCTGTATTCGACGTGGAATCCGCGGATGGGGACGAAAAAATTGCGCGGGTGGCGCTGACGGAAGCGGTGGGAGCTGATCCGTCTCCCGACATAGTGATTGACGGCCAGAGGAGTGCGCCTTTGCCGGAGAGACTCGCAATGTCCATCGAGGCCCTGATTGATCGCGCGATGAAGGATCGTCCCGAACTCACGGCGCAAACGCTGCGAATCCGCTCCGCCGAGGCTCGCATTCGTTCGGCCAGGGCAGAGTACAAACCGCAAATTGTTCTCTCGGGATCGGTCGCGCAGACTTCCCTGTGGCCCTCGGCCGATTACGGCGTCCTCGGCTCGGCGAGCGAGCCTACCTGGTCCGTCGAACTCGGCATCCACTGGCGCATCTTTGACGGAGGCGCCCGCAAGAACGAACTCCTGATCGCCGAATCAGAACGCCGGGAAGCAGAGGATGAACTTACGGTGAAACGAGATGAGACGACGCGCGAGGTCTGGACCGCTTACATCGCTTTCCGGACGGCGTTGCGAAAGCACGACGCGGCTGTGGCGCTTCTCGAGGCTGCCAACGCCTCTTACTCGGCATCGCTCGAGGCATATAAATATGGAGTCAAGAATCTCGTCGATGTTGTGACCGCAGAGAAGCAGCTGGCCCAAGCTCGACTATCCAATGTATCGGCACGATCAGAATTATTTCTAGAGGCAGTCAACCTTGAGTTCGCCACCGGGAATCTGCTGAGGAATCAACCCCGAGCGACAGCACTTCAATCTCACGACGCACATCAATGATTTCCTCCACACTGCAGTAGCTTTCTGCCGATGTCCTCAAAGGTCAAGAATTACATTTGCGTCCGGCTGTGAGCAGCATACCAGCACATTTCCCGGCGCCGGCTTTTCCAGCGGTTCGGGGTTGTAACTGATCGATCCACCAATCAGACCTGTCATACAGGTGTGGCAGACGCCAGTCCGGCAAGACCATCTGACAGGAACGTCGCACGCTTCCGCCAGTTCCAACAAACTCTGATATTTGGGGTCCCACGCGGCCGTGATCCCGCTGCGCGCAAATGACACTGGCGGGCCGGATCCCTGGGGGTCGTGGGGCGGGTGCGGTGTATGAACAACACGCGCCATGCCGGGTGTAATGCCCTCAAGCGTACCGAAGATTTCCGTGTGCACATTCTCCGCGGGCACACCAAAATTTCGCAGTCCGTCGCGCATACTCTGTAACAATGAAGGCGGCCCACACAGATAGAATTCGCCATCAGGGGATACTCCAATTTTCTCCACCAAAGCTGCGTCGATGTGACCTGAGGCATCAAAGTCCAACCCAACTTGATCGGTAGTTGCGGGCCTGCTGTAGACGATGTAGCTTCGTCCGTGAGGAAGCTGTTTCAGTAATGAACGTGATTCTTCTGCGAATGGATGGTCGGCGCTATTGCGTGCTCCATAAATCCACCAAATCTCTCGTTCGGATTTTTCTGCGGCGAGAGCGTGCAGCATCGACATCACGGGCGTTGCGCCGACTCCCGCGCTTAGCAAAACCACAGAACTGGCACCTGGATGCAACGTAAAGCTCCCCCGAGGTGCACTCACATCCAATGCATCCCCTTCTTGCACGCGGTTGCACAGAAACGAACTTGCAACGCCATTCGATTCGCTCTTGACCGTGATGCGGAAATGATCGGCTACCGGCAGATCAGACAGCGAATAGCTGCGAAGAACCGGAGGCTTGCCCGGATCGACCAGCAACCGCAAGACAACGAATTGACCTGCGTGGAAGGCAGGAAGAGGCTGGCCATCGATCGGCGCCAGAACAAAGGAACTTACGCTGTCACTCTCCTTACGGATCTCGGTGACTCGCATTTGTCTGAATCCGGGCCACGCTGGAGCTTGCTCCTCATATGCGAGTCCCGGATTCCCTGCCGCAGTTTTCGAACTCGATTCTTGCTGAAGCATCGCATGGAACGAACCCTGCCAACCCTTGCTAAGGGCAGGAATCCGCAGCGCGCGTTGCAATTGATCGCGAGAGTGTCCCGGCAAATATAAGAGAGAATCGATCTCGGCCACGGTCGCCCGCTCTGGACCGTCAGCCACTCTTACGATGTCATCACCGGCCCCGACTTCTCCCTCCGCTAACACGCGAAAATAAAATCCTGGTCTGTGATGTGCGACGAGCAGCGCTGGCATGCGAGGTTCATTCATGCGAATGCCGACGCGATAGCACGTGACGCGGGGCTGCGTCACTTCAAAGAGCGCGTCGCCGATGCGGTATCGATCACCGATGTAAACCTCGTCATCCGCAAGCCCCTCGACCGTGAAGTTTTCGCCGAACTGACCAAAGGTAAAATCATTGCGGACCAGAAAGCGCTCCCAGTAATGATAGGAGCCCATCTGGTAGACAAACACGGCGCGGTGCTCGCCTCCGTGACCAGCGAGATCACCTTGCCCATCGCCATCGATATTGAGCTTGCGCACCATGCGCCGCCCAGCAACGGGAAGTTTCCAGACCGCCGTCCGGACCGTCTTGCCGTTCCACGTTACGTCACGCGGAAGGCCGACATTTACTGAGAGCAGGCGAGCCATTTCGGCGAAAGACCTCCTCTTCTATTTCTTCCGTCCAGTCACAGTCGTTTCCACCCCGGCTTGCTTATTCCATCCGTGGAAAGGCGAGAGGTTCCCTGCATTCCACGCCTCGCGGAGCCCAGGGCTGCTCAGATCCCAGTCGGGGCGGATTTCGCGCGTCACAGCGCGCAGGTCGTGCCATAGATCGACGACCGACGGACGGCCCCAGAACCAGTAGCCGTTGTAGATGCTGTAGATCACGAGGCCCGGCTTGAGGACGAGCGTGTGCGGAATCATTGGGTTGTGCTCAGGGTCGGTATACTCCTGGATGTCGAGATCCCTCTGAACGAGTCGTTCAGGATCGGAGAGAAACGTCCAATCCGCTCCCACGGATGCTCGAAATTCCTGTAGCGTGTGGTGGTCGTCGGTTGCGATCGTGACGATTTGAGTGTATGCGACAGCGATCTTCGGGTAGAACGCGGCGAGTTCCAGATGCTGCTGGTGTTCCTTTGGGCAATAGTGGCCGCGGGCGAGTGTGAGGATCAGTGGATCGTCGCCCTGCAGGTCGCTGAGCTTGCGCAGTTCGTTCGTGTGATCGGGCAGCTCAAAGTTGGGAAACACTCTTCCTGGCACAATGTCAGAACGCATGATTGGAATCCTCCGATGGCGTCCGTTGGCGTCGCCTACCCCCGCAGGATGCTGGTGTTGCGACTACGCGGCGACGATCTGCTGCCCGCCATCGACATCGTAGGTTGCACCCGTAAGGGCAGTGTTGGTCATGATGTGTACGGCTAGGGCGGCGACATCTGCTGGTTGAACGACCCGCCGGATGGGAAGTTTGGCACGAAGCTGATTGCGGCGGTTTTCGAGTTCATCTCCCAAAATTGACGCGGCCAACTGCGTGTCGACGAATCCGGCCGCGATCAGGTTCACACGAACCGGTGCTAGTTCAAGCGCCAGATTGGCCGTAAGGGCAGGAAGTGCGGTGGTCAGTGTCGATTGGATTCCGAATCCAATGCTCGGGCGTCGGCCGCCCGTTCCCCCCATAAATATCAAAGTCCCGCCGGCTTTTACCTTGCCAGCTGCGTTCCGGGCAACTTCGATGAAGAGTGAAAAATGTTCGTCCAGCGCACGGCGCGCGTGCGCCAAGTCGAGGTCGATGAGGCGGCCGTAGTAAGGCCGACCAGCTGTCACCATGATGTGGTCGACTATGCTCGGCACGTCCCGGAAGAACTGCGCGAGCTGCGCAGAATCCGTGGCGTCAAAGGCTGTGGTGCTCAGTGCATCGATCTCGCTTGCGGCGTGTTGGAGGCGCTCAGGACTCCGACCTGTAAGGATTACCTTTGCGCCCTCCGCGGTTGCCCTTCGCGCCGTCTCGAGTCCGATGCCGGCGCTTCCGCCGATCACGATAACGGTTTGTCCCAGGAGTTGCGGCTCGTGCTGGATGTGAGAAGCGGTGATTGCAGTGCTCATGATTGCTCCGATTGGCTATACCGTGATTAAGCCAGAAGCACGACGGACGAATCTATTGGACGAACGTATCGATCAATACCAAAGAAGGGGGTTGGACATTTGGGCGCAGCGTGGTGCATCATTGTTTAACTGCATTTGATTGGGGCGCCGTTCAATATCCTGTGGGGGGATATGCCATGAAGAAGACTACGGCCCCTATTCCTTTCGCTGGTTCCCAGCTCGACCAAACGCGTCATGTCTGCGCTTTCTTCAACAATGATGAGGAAGAGTACCGGGTTTTACTCCCATTCATAAAAGATGGGTTCCGGTGTGGCCACAAGGCAATTCATGTTGTTAATCCGGATCAGCGTCAGGATCATCTCCGGCGCCTGGGCGCCGTAGGAATCGACGCGGCCGCCGCGCAGCAGAGCGGACAAATGGAGCTTCGCATCAACACTGACGTCTACCTTCCGGATGGCCGCTTCGATCCGGATCGCATGATCTCGGTGTTCGAGCAGTTGGCCAGCAGCAACAGCCGGGAATATCCGCTAAGCCGCATTTGTTGTCGAATGGACTGGACGGTTGCAGGTCAGTCGCGTGTCGACGATGTCATTGAGTTCGAGTCGCGCGTGAATGATGTTTGGCGTCGTCACGAAGACGCGGTCATTTGCACCTATCATCTCGGGCAATTTCGGGGCGACGAGGTAATTGACATAATGCGCACCCACCCGATGGTCATTATCGGCGGCATCCTTCAACAAAATCCTTTCTTTATTCCACCTGACGAATTCTTGAGTGAATTTCGCCAACGTCGGTCTCGCCGGAGCAGGTCACCCGAGGCGGCCTGAGATGGAAGTGCAAGGCGAAGATCCGGCTCGGGAGGTTAAGCGCCTTCAGCGCTGCATTAACGATCTTGTCAGCCTGCTCGCTCTTCCTGCCATCTGGAGTGGCGGCGATCCCTCCCAAGTTGTCGATACGCTGCTCGACGCCCTCATGCGCATGCTCAGCCTGGACCTCGTCTGTGTGCGGCTGACAGATCCAGTCGGCGGGGCGCCGGTCGACATCGTGCGGATTGCGCAATCGCGAGGGCCGATGCCGCCGCCGCACGAGGTCTTCGAATCGCTCAGCCACTCGTTGGAAGACAACTCGCGGAAATGGCCTCCTTTCCTTCGGAGCCTTATGGGTGAGGGAGATATTTCGATCGTACCTCTGCCACTTGGTCTGGAGGGTGAATTCGGGGTAATCCTCGCGGCGGCCCAGAGAGCGGATTTCCCGCAGCAAACAGAGGCACTTCTCCTGAGCGTAGCGGCGAATCAAGCGGCCATCGGCCTGCAGGAGGCGCGGCTCCGGACCCGGCAGAAGCGTATCTCAGATGAACTCGATCAGCGGGTCGAACAACGAACCGCCGAACTTGGTGTGGCGAACGCAGAGCTGCAACTCCAGGTTGGACTGCTGCAGGACCTTCCTGTATCCGCCTGGACGCTCAAGCCTGACGGCACACCGGATTTCGTGAATCGAGTTTGGCTCGAATTCTCAGGTCAGACCCTTGATTTCGTACGATCGCATCCCGAAGCCTGGATGACCGCGGTCCACCCCGACGATCGCGAGGCGGCATCGAAGGTTTTTTGGGAAGGCGTACGCTCGGGAGAGGGTTTCGCGTTCGAAACCAGGTCTCGCCGCGCGCAAGACGGCACCTATCGCTGGCACCTCCAGCAAGCCGTGGCTTTGCGCGATGCGGCAGGGAAAGTTCTCAAATTCGTTGGTACGACCACCGACATCGACAACCAGAAACGTGCCGAAGAGAAACTGCGGGCAAGTGAAAACGACTTACGCAAGATTATCGACAGTATTCCTGGGCTGGTGTTTGTCATGAGTCCGGCTGGCTTGGTCGAATTTCCCAACCAACGACTCTTGGATTATTTCGGCAAGACGCTCGATGAGATAAATGCCTGGGCAACCAACGACGCGGTCCATCCGGGGGACCTGCCGCGCGTGATCGCAGCCTCTACGCGCTCGATGACAACAGGAACTCCCTTCGATGAGGAACTCCGCTATCGCAGGGCTGATGGTGTATATCGATGGTTCCATGGTCGTTCACATCCCGTGCGCGACGCAGACGGCAGAATAACCCGGTGGTATGCCCTCGTCACCGACATCGACGACCGCAAGAATGCCGAGGAAGCCCTGCGCGAAAGCGAGCATGAGTCACGTTTGATTGTCGATAGCATTCCAGGCCAGATCGCGGTACTGAGCGCCGGAGGCGAGCTAGAGTTCCTCAGTCGGCCGCTTCTGGACTACTACGGGAAGACACTGGAAGAGCTGAAACTGTGGACTACAAGCGATGTGGTTTTCCATGAAGACCTTCCCAGGCTGATCGACGCGATGACGCACTCGCTCACCTCGGGGGAACCGCTTGAAGTGGAGGCGCGAAGCAGACGGTTCGATGGAGTGTACCGATGGTTTAGGCTGCGCGGACATCCACTTCGAGATCGCCAGGGCCGTATCGTCCGCTGGTACATTCTGCAAACTGACATCGACGACAAAAAACGGGCACAGGATGCGCTCAAGAAAAGCGAGCAGAATCTTAGCCTCATCATCGACACCATGCCGGCCCTGGCATGGTCTGCCCGACCAGATGGGAGCGCCGAGTTTCTCGGCCAGCGTTGGCTTAATTACACGGGCATGCCTGCGGCGGAAGCCCAGGGTTGGGGGTGGGCAAAAGCGTTTCATCCTGATGACATCGATCGCGTAATTGTCTATTGGCGTTCGATTCTTGTTAGCGGCGAACCGGGCGAAATCGAAGCAAGGCTTCGACAGTTCGACGGCGCCTATAGGTGGTTCCTAATTCGCGCAAACCCGCTGCGTGACGAGTCGGGCGCAATCTTAAAATGGTATGGAACCAATACTGATATTGATGATCGGAAACAAGCGGAAGAGGAGTTGCGCAACGCTCAGTCGGAACTCGCAAGAGTGATGCGCGTAATGACGATGGGACAACTGACCGCTTCCATCGCCCACGAGGTCAATCAGCCCCTCTCCGGCATCATCACCAACGCCAGCACGTGTCTGCGCATGCTGGATGCCAATCCTCCGAATTTGGAAGGCGCCCGCGAGACGGCACGGCGCACTATTCGTGATGGCCACCGGGCCTCAGACGTGATCACGCGATTGCGAACGCTTTATAGCAAGAAAGAGCCGGCGGTGGAACCGATGGATTTGAATGAAGTGGCTCACGAGGTGACGGCGTTATCAGCGACTGAGATTCAGAGAAACGGCGTAACCCTGCGGCAAGAATTTGCGGATGAGCTCCCGCCGGCGCTCGGTGACCGCATCCAGCTTCAACAGGTCATCTTGAACTTGCTTCGAAACGCGGTGGACGCAATGAGTGAAATCGACGATCGCCCAAGAGAGCTGGTCGTTCGCACTGAACGGGACGATGGGAGTCGGATCCGGCTAAGCGTGAAGGACTCAGGAGTCGGTCTCACACCGCAGGCAGCGGACAAGATCTTCGAAGCGTTTTACACGACCAAAACCGACGGCATGGGAATCGGGCTCTCCATCAGCCGCTCGATTATTGAGGCCCATCAAGGACGTCTCTGGGCAACACGGAACGATGGGCCGGGATCCACATTTTCGTTTTCGATCCCGTGTAGGCGCGAGGGTTTGGCCGACGCGGAAATCCATGTCAATCAAGCTGATCCATCGACGGACGCCGCATAATTATGACTCGTCGCTCACAATGAGCGCAGAAGCAACGCCAAAGAACAACCAATGAAAAGTTAAGAAAGAGCCAAGCCGCGTTGCATAAGCGGCAATGACGATTTTCGAGCTTAGAGTTGTTAGCGCCGATCATTCCCAGTCCAGGCTTACGGAGAGGTCGTGGCGGGCGCCACTTCCCGAGAACCGCGTTCCATCTCGAAACTGGCGAAGGCGTAAAACTCCAGCCAGGCTTCTTCCATCTCCGGGGTGAAGCGATCACCAAGAGTGCGCTGGAACATCCAGATCAACGCCGAACCAACCGGGGCGTATTGGTCGATCTTAACGCCATAACCAGCGTGACGCGCGCCTAGTTCGCGCAATTCCCTGCACAGTTCGTCGTGATGCTCCAGGTGTGAGATCACCCATGCAAGTGTGTCTGAGAATTTCCTGGCTTGCAGGTCCATCTCTCGAGTGAACATCGGCCGAACTTCGGGCGCGAGCTCGAATAGGCGCCTGTAGAACTCATGGACTGGAGCGAGATCTCCCACGGGCAGCAGCGCGACGCTTTCCTGCAAATGCCGGATCGTGGTCGAGTCCATTTTGACCTTTCGCTAAACTGCTAGTGAATGCGCTCATTACCCGCGTTCCTGAGATGCAGGGCCGCAGAGAGGTCGCAGCGAATCTGCTCGGCCAGCCGCTCCTGAGTGGCGAAAATGTCGTTGATAGTGGCTTGATAGATATTGGAAAAGTGCGTCGAGCCACCGCCAGTCAGTTCCATCAGATGGAGAGTCACCCTGATCTCCGCGCCGTTGCGTCGTACGCTGGCCTGCAATAGATAGTGCGGCTTGAGCCCATCTCTTTGTTCGAGCCAATCAGCAACCGATTGAGTAATCACCCGTAGTCGACGATCCTGAGCGAGCTTGTGGATAACTTCCTCGGTCAACCCATCACAAAAATTCTGATCACCTGGGTCCGGACTGAGGCTGCGGAATAGCGGCACGAGTATTGACAGATCGGAGACCGCCCGTGCGGGACTGCCTTCGACCGGAATGAATTGGGGAACGTATTGGCCCTTGGGGATGTCGATGCGGACGCGCTCAGCGGGTGTAACCTCGTAATATTCACGCAAACGGGCCCGTAACCTGGCGGCTTCCACACGTACAATCGGATCCGTGCGTGGGTCATAATCCGTGCGGCGGTCATACACAGCGACTGCGATATCGAATTCCTTGATGGTCGTTCCGGGGGATTGCAGCGCCGCATCTACCACGAAGCGCAAAAAACGGGACTGACGTTCGGCCTTGCGAAACAGCGGCGAACTCAACGCCTGATCCAGGTGGTGGTTAACGACGGCGGTATCCAGCGACAAAGGGCAGATCCCCCAATTTCGCCCATTCACGATTGCGTGGAATTATACCAATTCCCCTAAACAGCTGAGAGCGTGCACCAAGGCTCCAGCGCCCCCAGACCCTCCCGGCGACGCCAAATAGGTTGAATCCGTCGTTACATACCGTAAGTTACGCTGCCGTTACTCCCGGAAGCACCAGCCCCCGGGTAGCTTCTTCTCAGATGGCAACCAACCCAATCGGAGGATCTTCAATGAGCTACTGTACAGCTCTGACGAATCCATTCAGACAGGAGATGGATATGACAGCGGCAAATTCCCATGCGACGCCAATCGTGTTCGTTGTCGACGACGACATCTCCGTGCGCGAATCTCTGGAATCACTACTCCGCTGCGAAGGGTGGCAGCCAGAGACCTTCGCGACTGCTCAGGAATTCCTTATCCGGCCGCGACCCGATGTCCCAAGCTGTCTGGTCCTTGACGTGTCTCTTCCGGACTTCAACGGTCTCGACCTCCAGAGGCGCCTCGCCTGTGAGCGGGCTGACATGCCGATCATGTTCATTACAGGCCACGGCGATGTGCCTACATCGGTCCAAGCCATGAAGGCAGGTGCTGTTGAATTCCTGACGAAGCCTTTTGAGCATAATGTTCTGTTGGACGCCGTGCGGGAATGCCTCGACCTTAGCCGCCTAGCTCTTGCTCGCGAGATGGAAATGCGCATCCTCCGGAGCCGTTATGCCTTACTCACCCGTCGTGAACGCCAGGTATTGGCATTGGTCGTCTCTGGTTTGTTAAATAAACAGGTCGCGGGAGAGCTCGGCATCAGTGAGATTACCGTGAAGGCACACCGACGCCGGGTGATGCAAAAAATGCAGGCCCAGTCTTTCGCTGACTTGGTAAGGATAGCCACGAGACTTGTCCCACATCGCGGCCGGAACACGGAAACTTCAGTTGACGTTGCCGCATAACGAAATGAGTAATCGCTTGATGCCTCTGACCAAAGAACGAAGGGCTGGGATCTACATTTTCGTTTTCGATCCCTTGTAGGCGCGAGGGTTTGGCCGAGGCGGAAAACCGTGTCAATCAAGCTGATCCGTAGACGGACGCCGCATATGATTCGTCGTACACAATTCCGACTGGAGGCAATACCAAAGTATAATGGACGTGCATTAGGGAATGGCGCATTGTCTGGCTATGGAATCGCCAAATCGTAGGAGCGGTAACGCGCGACCGCTTCTATCAGTAGTTGATGATGATGAGTCGGTGAGCGAGTCGCTGCCCGACCTGCTTGGGGAATTCGGTTTTGCAGCTCGGGCTTTTTCGTCAGCGCAGGAATTTCTCTCATCGGGCTGTATCGATGAGACCACCTGTTTGATCCTCGACATTGCTATGCCGGGCATGAGTGGACCGGAACTTCAGCAGGAGCTGAAGCGTCGTGGAAAAGATATCCCGATCATATTCATCACCGGTCAAAGAGAGGAAACGATTCGTGCTCGGGTACTCAAGCAGGGCGCGGCGGGATTTTTGCTCAAACCGTTCAGTGACGCAGCTCTGCTTGTGGCCATCAAGACGGCCCTGCAAACCACCTGAAGGTTACGGAGTCCAGCTCTAGGGGGATGCAATGAATGCAGCACGCACATTTGGCTATGAAGCGGGGGCAGCGCCAATGACGGGTGCTAGGCCTATCGTCTTCATTGTTGACGATGACGTGTCCGTGCGCGAGTCCCTGGAACTCGTGGTCCGGAATGAAAACTGGAAGCCGGAGACGTTCGCGTCCGCACAGGAGTTCCTCAACCACCCGAGAACACTTGTCCCAAGCTGCCTTGTCCTGGATCTTTCACTCCCAGGCCTGAATGGTCTTGAACTGCAGAATCAGCTCGCTGCCGAGCACATCGACATGCCGATTATCTTCATCACCGGCTATGGCGATGTCCCCAAGTCGGTACAAGCCATGAAGGCTGGCGCTCTCGAATTCTTAACGAAGCCGCTCGATTACAACGCGTTGGTAAGCGCTATCCGAAAAGCCCTGGAACGAAGTCGTCTAGCTCTCGCCCAAAACGCGGAGATGCAAGAACTCCGCACCCGGTACGCCTCACTTACTTCCCGAGAACACCAGGTTATGGCGTTGGTTGTGTCCGGCCTTTTGAATAAACAAGTCGGCGGCGAGCTCGGCATCAGCGAAATTACGGTCAAAGCGCATCGCAGGCAGGTCATGCAAAAGATGAGAGCCGACTCTCTCGCCACACTGGTAAAGCTGGCATCCAAGCTCGGAGTGCCTCGCCAAAATTCTGCTCTTGTCCCTCGCCAACATTACTGATCATACGAAGGTATCGAACGATACCTTCGTCCAATAGGTTTCCTTTCGCGCTCATGATGTGATGGCGGATGTGAATCGGCATTGAAGACTCGATACCGCGATGAACATGTGTCATCGGGCAACTATGCCATTGAGACGACGTCAGATTACATCCACCATTTATGGAGGTTACGGTGAGTATTATCGATAAAGCGCTCGAAGCAAACCGCAAGTATGCAAAGAAGTACAATCCATCGCTGGGGAAGCGTCCCGCTCCAAAACTCGCTGTTGTAACTTGCATGGATCCACGCCTCTCCGATCTCCCTGGAATCCTGGGCTTGTCACACGCAGATCTCGACGTTATCCGAACCGGCGGACCCGCGGTAACGGAAGATGTTCTCGGGGAGCTTGTCGTTTCTACCCGTGTACTCGGAACCAGAGAGATACTGCTTCTCAACCACACTGGCTGTGGGTTCACGACATTCACAGATGACGAACTGAACGCCAAACTGAGCGCTTCAACCGGGGATGCGTCGCCGGCTCCAATGCGTTTCTTCTCCTACAAGGACCCTGAAGAAAACACCCGGGAGCAGATCAAGAAAGTCAGATCGCATCCATGGATCGCCAAAGATGTCCCTGTGCGAGGCTTCATTTTCGACGTGGAGACCGGACTTCTGCGGGAAGTGCAACCAGTGGCACAGCAGAGTGCTGCTTGAAAAACGAGGCTGTACCCCGACGCATTGTGTGCGACGGGCGAGAAGACTTGAGCTCCAGAATGTCGGGTCCCCAGGAGCCATATCGGGCAGATGGCGCTGCGATGAAGATCTCTCGATGAGTTGGACCTGGCAGAAGGATCAGGAATTGCAAACCGCGTTTCATCCCTCTCGCGAAGTCCAGAGGTTATCGCGGGCCAGCTTGCCAAGTGATACAGCCAAGCTGGCCGAATATCTCGTCGGGAAGACCATTGTGCGCAGGATCGGTAGAAACAGGATCAGTGGCCGCATCGTCGAGACAGAGGCTTACCCACCGGGCGATCGGAGCGGACACGCTTATCGCGGACGTACCGCCAGAAACCAGACTCTATTCCTAGACAGAGGGCTCGCGTATGTCTACTTCGTCTACGGGACGTCATACATGCTCAACGTGACGGCTGAAGAACCGGGGGTTGGCGCAGGAGTGCTGTTGCGTGCCATTGAGCCTCTTGAAGGGATCAGCCTAATGAAACGGCTCCGCAAAACCGACAACGTCACAGATCTGGCGAGAGGGCCAGGGCGGCTTGCGGCTGCGCTTGAAATCGACCAGCGGTTGGACGGAGTTGACCTGTGTGCCAACGGTCCGCTGTGGCTTGGGACCGCGGTTCGAGAGACTGCGCACATTGGCAAAACTGTGCGCATTGGCATCACGCGTGAGGTGGGTCGGCTGCTGCGTTTCTTTGAGACGGGCAACCCCTTCGTCAGCGGCCCCTCAACCAGAAAGGAAACCGTTAGGCTTGCCTCGGTTCCGACTCGAGTTCGCCATAGTTCGCCGGTGTTGCCAAGCAGAGAAATCAGCAACAAAAGAGGAGCATCACAATGAATCAGATACTTAGCCATGATCTTGATCAGCTTTGCATCAATACAGCGCGGATCCTCTCGATCGACATGAGCGAGAAAGCGCACTCGGGTCACCCCGGATTGCCCCTCGGTGCCGCCCCAATGGCCTACACTCTGTGGGACAGGTTTTTGCGACATAATCCCGCAAACCCTCGATGGGCTAATCGCGATCGTTTCGTCCTCTCCGCTGGTCACGGATGTGAACTGCTTTACTCACTGCTTCATCTGACCGGGTACAACGTCAGCGCGGATGACCTTCAGAATTTTCGCCAGTGGGGCAGCAAGACAACCGGACATCCCGAATACGACCCGGATCTTGGGGTCGAGGCCACCACAGGCCCTCTGGGACAGGGCATCGCAATGGCAGTCGGGATGGCCGCAGCGGAAGCCCATCTCGCAGCTCGTTTTAACCGGGAGGGGTTCCCGGTAGTCGACCACTTTACGTTCGTGCTGGCTGGCGATGGAGATCTCATGGAGGGGGTCTCGTCTGAAGCAGCATCTCTGGCAGGAACGCTACAGTTGGGAAAACTGATTGTGCTTTACGACAACAATCACGTATCGCTTGACGCGACCACTGACCATGTTTTCACTGAAGACCGCTGCGGCCGCTTCCGCTCATTCGGGTGGCACGTGATTTCTGTTCCGGACGGAAACGACACTGAAGCAGTTGACCGTGCCATTCGGGACGCTATGGCTGAGAAACAGCGGCCGTCGCTGATCGCCGTACGAACTCACATCGGATACGGGAGCCCGCTGCATGACTCGCCAAA
>JASHQK010000627.1 GCA_030039195.1 Candidatus Sulfotelmatobacter sp. | reverse complement strand
CAAACAGGTCGGGACCCAGACTATAGGCGATCCGTTGTCCTTCTGGCGACCATCCTGCCTCGTCGGCCACCACATCGCCCACGCGCTGTCCCGATCCTCCCGCGGTCGGAATGATCCACAGGGCGTCGCCCGAATCCGTATCGCTTTCTGCTGTAACCAGCAATCGTCCACGAGAACGGTCGATATCCTGCAGCCGGGGGCTTCGGACCGAAGTCGTTACTGCGCTTGGCTGACCGCCCTGCTCCGCGATTTGGGCTAGACTCCACGTTCCCCCAATGCGCTCCGCCAGGAAGATGCGCGCGCCATCGCTCAATACCCGGCTATAGGGTTCGACTCTGCCGAATCGTGATAGTTGCACCGCGCGCAGCACCTTCGGCATGGGCGCAGGACGAAGGAAAATCCACGCGACAAGTGCGCCCAGAAGAGCGCCTAGCCCGATAAATGCCGCGATCGAACTCTTTCGCCAACCTGCGGAAACCGATCCCGGCAACAATTTCTGCTCTTCGCCATCAAGTGTTCGAGCATTCGCAACCGCAATTCGGGCTTCCGCAACCCTTTCCTCGATCACCACCCGCGATCGCGAGTGGCTGGCCACCAGAATGTCTTCACCCTCGTCCGGCAGAGTTCTCACCACCTGAGCGAAGCGGTATCCCCGTCCGGGTACGGTGACAATATAGGACGCTCCCTGCGCCCGGTCGCCCAAAGCTTTTCGCAACTGAAACACGTGCTGCCCGAGGTTCGACTCTTCCACGAACGTGTCGGGCCACAGCTGCTTCATCAGATCGTCCTTCAGCACGACCTGCCCGCTGTGCTCAATCAGCGCCAGCAGCAAATCAAAAGCTTTTGGAGACAGCTCAATGGGCTCGTTATCCCGCAGCAGGAGGCGCTGTTCGGGATCTACGCGGAACGAACCGAACTCCAGTAACTGCTTGGCAGGCTGAACCATAGCCGCTGTTAAAGATTATTCAAAAGTTATTAATCGGTCCTTAAGGACTTTCAACCGCAGCCGGGGGCAGGATGCGTGCGTTTCAGGAAGGAAGGCCAATCAGGCCAACCAACGTGGAAAGCAATTTATCACGGTTTCATCGCTGGGCAAAGCGGCTGATGGGGACGAAGGCAGCAAAGAAAACGGCGGAAATTACAGTGGAAACCGACCGAGTTCTGGTCATCCGGCGCCGTCGCCCCATCCGTGGCTGGTGCCGCGAGTGCGGCTGCGAAACCGACATGCTTACTTTGGACGAAGTGGGCAGCGTTATGAGCTCCGGGCCGCCGCTGAAACTGGATTCTCGTTCTGGCTGGCATCTGTCTGAAACTGTGGATGGGATGGCATTGGTTTGCCTGGATTCGTTCTTGAAGTCCTTATAGCTGGCGAGCCGCAAGAAGATTCACAGTGGACGGTTCCCGAGAAATCCGCCGCATCTTGGGGGGACGCGGCGGCCTTGGGGGCGAAAGCGATGTCCGGAGATTCCGGGCATTGCTTTTTAGTTTGTAACAGTGGCATCTCTTGGGCTCGCATCCGGTCGGGTTCGCACCTGGATTCGTATCCGGGCATCGCCTTCAGAGGTTGCGGAAAAACTAAACACGGTTGGGTGCCCCCATGTCTCGCCATTTTTGCGAGACATGGGAACTACCTCGGTCCGGGAGGGGCGCGAGTTCACTCGTGCCGCTAAGACGTTGATACTGCCTTGTCGCTTTAGCGCCTGAGGGCGATTCTTGCTGTGTTTGAAAGCTTTCTCCGCAGCCTGTTCGCCGATGCCGTTGCCGGCTGCTCAGAATGCTCCCTTAGGGGCTGGAATCAACATTCCCTTATAATCGAAAGATTCTTTATGGCTGGCGTTCTTGATCAGATCGTCGCGGCTACGCGGGCACGAGTGTCGGAAGCCCGGCATGGCACGGCTCTCCGCGAACTGGAGCGGCGAGCACAGAACCACACTCCGCGCGGCTTTCGCCGTGCGCTCGAATCGAAGAGCCAGGATGGGGTTGCAATCATCGCCGAGTTGAAGAAGGCATCGCCGTCAAAGGGACTCATCCGGGCCGATTTTCATCCCGCAGAATTAGCGCGTGAACTGGAGCAAGCCGGAGCGACAGCGCTTTCGGTACTGACGGATGAACAGTTTTTTCAGGGATCTCTGGCCAACCTGCGGGAAGCTTCTGCCGCTGTGAACATTCCATGCCTGCGTAAGGACTTCATTATTGATGAGTTTCAACTCGTCGAGGCGCGGGCGAATTCCGCCGATGCGATATTGCTCATCGTCGCGGCCTTATCGGCAGCCGAATTGGCAAAACTCGCGTCAGCGGCACGGTCTCTCGGGCTCGACGTTTTGTGTGAGGTGCACCACGCGAACGAATTGCAGCGTGCGTTGGATGCGGGATGCGATCTGATCGGCGTCAACACGCGCGATCTGCGGACGTTTCAGGTCAACTTGGGCACAGCGTTTGACCTGGCCGGGAAATTTCCCTCCGGCGTGGTACACGTCGCCGAGAGCGGAATTCATTCGGCGGGTGACATCGCGCGATTGCGGGCCGCCGGATATCACGCCTTTCTGATCGGCGAGTCGCTGATGCGGGCTTCGAGTCCGGGGAAAGCGTTGAGGGAATTGATGCGAGTCCCGAGTTGCGAGTCGCGAGTCGCCAGTCGCTGATGAAGTTCTGCGGCCGCCAGCCTTAGCAGAAGGCGGACTGTGCTGTTTCTTCGCACGAGATTATTACTGGCAACTGGGTACTGGTTTATGACGTGGGTAAAAATTTGCGGAATCACGAATCTTGAGGACGCGCTGGTCGCGGTC
>JASHQK010000626.1 GCA_030039195.1 Candidatus Sulfotelmatobacter sp. | reverse complement strand
TATGCAAGCGCGAGATCCTTCGACTCCGTTCGACCTTCGCTGCGCCAAGCTCTCACTTCGCTCAGGATGACAAGCTCACATGCTTCCAGGGTCTGAACTTCAGCTCCGAATCGCTCGTGCCACCTCGGCGCGCGGAACGGAAATCTGCTCGCCGGTCGCGAGGTTCTTGAGGGCGAACGAATCGGCTTTTACTTCGTTCTCGCCGACGATCAGGATATATTTTGCTCCCGCTTTGGTCGCGGTCTCGAAGGATTTCTTGAGACGGAAATTTTCATCGCCGAGATCGATGACGAGATCTTGACGGCGGAGTTCGCGAGCCAGGCGGGCCGCTTCACGGTTCATGCCGGCGCCGAGCGGAGCGATGTAGGCGTCGGGCTTCGGGGCGATGCTCTCCGCGGATTGTTTTTCCTGCAGGGACAGGACGAGACGGTCTTCGCCGATGGCGAATCCGATGCCGGGAGCAGGCGGACCGCCGATAGCTTCGGAAAGGCCGTCATAGCGGCCTCCGCCGAGAATCGCGTTTTGCGCGCCCAGCGCGCCGTGAGTGAATTCGAAGGCGGTGCGGGTGTAGTAGTCGAGGCCGCGAACCAGGCGGTCGTTTATGTGAAACTCGATACCGACCGCTTGCAAAATGCTTTTCACCGCTTCGAAGTGTTCGCGGCAGGGCTCGTCGAGAAACTGGCTGATGCGCGGGAGCTTGTCGATAATTGGCTGATCTTCGGGAACCTTGCAGTCGAAGACGCGCAGGGGATTGGTCACGGCGCGGCGCTGACAATCGCCGCACATTTTGTCTTTGACAGGCTCGAGCGCGGCGCGTAGGGCTTCGTTGAATTTCGCTCGGTCATTGGGACATCCGACGGAATTCAGTTCGAGATTCCAGTCGGTGATACCGAGGCGATCGAGCAGCGTGGCCAGCATTTCGAGAATTTCGGCGTCGCGCGCGGGAGAATCGCTGCCGGACGAGGCCGGGCCGATCACTTCGGCGTCGATCTGATAGAACTGTCGGTAGCGTCCTTTCTGCGGACGCTCGCGGCGAAACATCGGCCCGATGCAGAAGAGCTTGTTCAGGCCACGCTTTTCGAGGCCGTGCTCGATGTAAGCGCGGACGATGCCGGCAGTGGCTTCGGGGCGGAGGGTCAGGGATTGCGACTTGTCACTAGCAGCGCGTCCGCGATCTTCCCACGTGAACATCTCTTTCGAAACGATGTCCGTCTCTTCGCCCACGCCGCGTGCGAACAGTTCCGTCGCCTCGAAGATCGGCGTGCGGATTTCCTGGAAGTTGTAGGCGCGGAAGACTTCGCGGGCCGTGGACTCGACAAAGTCCCACAGCGCCGTATCCGGCGGGAGAAGATCGCGCGTTCCTCGGATGGCTTTGATCATCTTTAGTCGTGAGTCCCTAGTTGTGAGTCCTGAGCGGTGAGTTGTTGTCCGTCTGCTCACCGTCGGTCATTAATGCATTGTCATCCTGAGCGAGGATTTGGGTTCGCGAAGCCAAACCGCAGTCGAAGGATCTCTTTCACCCTGGCTGCTCACGCAGCTCGAAAAGGCGTTCATAAACAGCTCAACGGCAAGATGAGGACGCCTTGACCGGCCGCATTGCGCTGCATGGGAACACGGGGTCCTTCGACTGCGTGGGACTTTCGCTTCGCGAAAGTCCCACTCCGCTCAGGATGACAACTCGTCAAACATCTTCACTTCGCTCAGGACGACACTGTAATAGACTTCTCGCTCTCCCATGTCTCGCAACGTCGGCGAGACATGGGGCACCCAACTGTTGGAAAACTGCTTGCAACTGAACACTGGATACTGGCACCTAACGCTCCCTTAAATACTCATCTTTGTATCCCAAATAATTTCTGGCGTAATGCATGATCGTCTCATCTTCGGCTGGCGTCAGCTTGCGGCGAAATTTGCCGGGAGAGCCCATCCAGAGCGAACGCGGCTCGACGATCGTTTTTTCAGGAACCAGGGTGCCCGCGGCGATGATCGAGCCCGTGCCGATGCGTGCGCCATTCAGAATGATCGATCCCATACCGATGAGGCAACGGTCTTCGACGATGCATCCATGCAGCGTGACCGAATGACCGACTGTGACGTACTCGCCCACGTAGACGCCGTACAGCTGCTTCATGCCGTGCAGAACGCTGTTGTCCTGAATATTGGAATGCGCGCCGACACGGATCTCGTGCACGTCGCCGCGCAGCACGGCATTCATCCAGATGGAGGCGTGATCGCCGAGGACGACATCGCCGATAATCTGCGCCGAATCGTCGACGAAGCACGTCGGCGGAATGGTCGGCTGCACGCCTTTGAAGGATCGAATCACGAGTTTCTGGAAACCTTGAAGATAACATGACTGAGTCGCGAGTCCTGAGCGGCGAGAGCTCAACCGGTCCTCGCGAGATCCCTCGGCCCGATGGGAAAAATGCGGGCCTTCGGGATGACGCCTCCGCGAAAACTATTCGGGACTCGCGACTCGGTGCTGATTATTCCCAACGCGGGAATGATCGCAAAAAAGATTTTGCCGATCACTGATCTTTTTGCGCGGCGATGCTATACCGAATTTGGTTTCGCTTTCTGCGGAGCAAGCTTTCCGGCCGCGTCTTCCTGAGAGCGCCTTCCGGCACTTCTCCGCAGCGTCCGTCTCGCGTCCGGTTCACGCGCGTCGGTCGTCCCTCCGAGCAGATTCTTCGCTGCAGGAACGACAAGTATGACTTCCAGGCGCGCTTTTTCTTTTTTGTTCGACACAATTCTGGTCATTACGATTCTGATCATTACGATTCTGATCGGCGCGGCCGGCGCCGTGGCGCAGGATTCGGCCACCGGAGCCATTCGCGGCACGGTGATGGATGTCAGTGGAGGCCGAATCGCTCAGGCTTCGGTTGCAGTGGTGAATGCGGCAACCGGCACACGGTATATCGCAACGAGCGACCGCGAAGGCCGCTTCGCGCTCGAACTTCTGCCTCCGGGAGATTATTCGCTGCG
>JASHQK010000625.1 GCA_030039195.1 Candidatus Sulfotelmatobacter sp. | reverse complement strand
TCCGCCGGCGCAAGCGTCGCCACAGGCGGACCCCGCACCGCCGGCCGACCCTTCCACCGAAGCGATGTTTCCGCACTTTTCCACTTCCCGGCTCTGGGTTTCGGGACAGGCAAACTTCATTTTTCAGGCGCATTCTGACTTTCCCGCGCTCTACAGCGGAACACACAGTTTGCGATCTTCCTATGAGAGCGCGGTGTCGCGTGTGGTGACGGTTTATACCGGCATTCGGGTCAGCAACTC
Organism: Candidatus Sulfotelmatobacter sp.; assembly: GCA_030039195.1. Taxonomy (GTDB): domain Bacteria; phylum Acidobacteriota; class Terriglobia; order Terriglobales; family Acidobacteriaceae; genus Sulfotelmatobacter. The sequence continues at coordinate 11,026 of JASHQK010000625.1, read as the reverse complement.
TTTCGAACTGTTCGGCGATGCGGAGGAAGCGGGCGGGGGCGCGCTGAGCGCGGGTTTCGGCCTCGCCGGCAACACCGATTTGGATATCGTTCGCAATCCCCTGCTCAGCAAGGCGCCGTATCTGGCGCGAGGAATCGTTCATAAAGTTTTCGCGCTCAGTTCCGATAAAGTCGAGAATTCGCGAAATTCCTTATCTTTATTCGACGAACTCCCGCGCCGGCGCATCGAGTTCCGCTTCGGCAAGTTCAGCATGCCCGATTTCTTTGACATCAACTCGGTGGGCTCCGACACGAAGTTTCAGTTCCTCAACTGGACCCTCGACAACAATGGCGCCTGGGACTATGCCGCGGACACGCGCGGCTATACCGTCGGTTTCGTCGTCGATTACGAGGATCGCAATTGGGGGTTGCGCTTCGGCGAAGGGCTTATGCCCAAGATCGCCAATGGGATCGATCTGGTATGGAAGCCGTGGCAGGCGCATGCGGAGAACTATGAATACGAGTTGCGCCGCGGACTGATTCCCAGGAAAGACGGCGCGATTCGCCTGCTCGCTTTTACAAACTACGCGAATATGGGCATTTACCGCCAGCAGATCGCTCTCGCGGAAGAAACTCAAACCACGCCAAACATCACCGATCATCCCTGGCACATTACGCGGAAATATGGATTCGGCGTGAACCTCGAGCAGAATCTGACGACCTACCTGACTGCCTTCGGCCGCTTCGGATGGGACAACGGCAAGACGGAATCGTTTGCCTACACAGAAGATGACCAGACGTTCTCGGGCGGCGTGGGAGCGAACGGAGCGTGGTGGCATCGCAAGCAGGACCGCGCCGGCGTGGCGCTTGTGACGAATTCGATTAAGAAAGAGCATCAGGAATACCTCGCGCTCGGCGGACTGGGATTCCTGTTGGGCGATGGCGGGCTGAGCTATGCTCGCGAGGACATCGTCGAGTCTTACTACACGCTGCATGTGTGGCGTGGGCTTTACGTTGCGGCGGATCTGCAACACATCGATCATCCCGGATACAACCGCGTTCGCGGACCGGTGACCGTGCCCGGATTCCGCGCCCACGTCGAGTTCTAGACCCGCCATAATTGCGTTTCCCCTAACGACCCGCTAGATTCAGAGCAGCCTCTAAAACTCCGATGGATCAAGTCACCACAGAACTCGCATTTAATGGCCACTCGATGGTCGGCCGTCTCGAGCGCGTGGCTGTGTGCTCGCCACGAACCGCGGGATGGAACGAGCCCGAGCGCGCGGCGCGCTGGCGCGAGCTCGGTTTTCATCACGCTCCCGATTTTGTCGAGGCGCAGAGGCAGCACGATTTCCTGTGCCGGGAACTGAAGGCCGCGGGAGCCGAGGTGCTAGATCTGCCTCCAGCTACCGATCTCTCTCTGGATGCGGTCTATGCGCACGATGCATCTCTGGCAACGGACTTCGGACTGATTGTCATGCGCCCGGGCAAACCCAATCGCCTGGCGGAAGGGCGGCATCAGGGCAGGTTTTGCATGCGCAAGGGAATTTCGACGCTGATGGAAGTTGTCGCGCCGGGCACGACTGAGGCGGGAGACATGGTTTGGCTGGACCGAAAGACGCTCCTGATCGGGCGGAGCTATCGCACGAACGCGGCCGGCATTCTGCAGATCCGCGAACTGCTCGCGCCGAAGGGCATTGCAGTATTATCTGCGCCCCTGCCACACGGACTCGGTCCGTCCGCGTGTCTGCACCTGATGTCGCTGATCAGCCTGCTCGATGAGCGCACCGCGCTGGTGGATCTGGCATGGCTTGCCATCGAGACCGTTGAACTGCTCGAGTCGCGTGACTTCCACTTCGTCGAAATCGTTCCTGAAGAACGCGACACTCTAGCCTGCAACGTACTTGCCCTCGGAGAAAAGCGATTGCTGGCGCTTGAAGAAAATCACAAAACCAACGAACGGCTGCGCCAGGCGGGATTCGATGTGCGCACCTTCCCCGGCAGCGAACTGTCGATCAACGGCGGCGGAGGGCCCACGTGCCTCACCCGTCCGCTGCTGCGCGCATGATGCGCACGGTTCTCCACGAAATCCGACCTCCGTTCTTCAGCCGAGGCTTCCGGTGACCGTCGTGACACACGCAGTCCTAACAATCCCGATGCGCGCAACTCCGGTCTGCAATGTTTGTCGGGTAAAACGAGAATCCCATCCCTCGCGGCCGAGGGATGGGAGCTCGATCGTCGGATCAGTTATTTTGCCGGACTCGCGGCCACTGCGGGAGTCGCCGGGCTTCCGGCGTTGGCGTCCGCAGCTGCATTTGGCTGGAGCTGGTCAATCTTCACCGTCGCCAAGATCTTCTCCAGGCGATTGAAGACCTTGTCGCGATCGACGTGCTTCATGAGTCCATCTTCCGTTGCGATGGTCGTAACGTTCAGCGCGAACTCGTAGCACGCTCCATTCTGGTAGACATGGAAGTACTTCGCGTCGCTCTGCCGGGTGTCTTGGCCGGAAACGGCTTCCGTCGCAGTCAACTCAAGATCGCCCAGAATCAGCTTGGAACCTGATTCCGGCTGATCTTGCGCGGTTTTTGCTTCGGACTTCGAATCCGAAGCGGAAGCAGTAGTTGTTTCGGTCGCGGCCGACTGCGTGTTCCCGCTCTGCGCCGCCGCGGTCGACGGTGCAGCTTGCGCTGGCGCGGTTGAGGACGTCGAATCGGTACTGGAAACGGAGCTGCCCGCCTGCGAGCCCGTTTCGGCGGACGTTCCCGAAGCAACCGCTTTCGGCGCCGGGACTGCGAACTGGTTGCATTGATCGGCAGTGAGATTCTTGTTCACGCTCACGTCGAAGAACGCGGACGAGAAATCGGTATTGGCAAAGCCGGTCTCAGGCAGTTCCACCGCGGCGAGAGCGACTCCGCCGGGCTGAATAAAGTTCATCGGTACCGGATTTGACATCACAACATCCGCGGCCGCGTCGCCTGTGTCGATCGCGTACCGCCGCGAATATTCAAAGCTCACGCCGTAATTCTTGTCGGTGTAATTCACGGTCGCAGGCTTCCTATGAACGACTTTCTTCGGAGCAGGTTTGTTCTCCGCCTGCATGACTGGTCCGGTCGCCGGCAATGCCGGGCTCTGCATCTGTGGCGCCGGAATCTCGTTGTTGGAACTGACTGGCTTGGGCTTCTCCTTGGAGCAGCCCACGGCTACGGAGCAAGCGATGAGAACGGCTGCAAAAATCAATGCGTTCACGTCGCCCCGGATGTTGGTTTCGAGGTTTCGGATGTTCTTTCCCCACGCGAGCAGATCGCGGGTTCCAGCGAAGTTGCGTATTGCACGGACGTTGATGCGGGTCATGGTTGGTCACCTCCTGCCGTCTGGCGGCACTGTGACCAATGCACTGAAAGCGCCAAAGCGAGAGGCGTTGATTCAGCGGTGCTTAGCAGGGGAGTGGCGGCACGGCGACGTGGAATGCAGGACACGCTGTGCGCACCCGGACACGACAGGGTGGAAATTGAGGCAGGTCATTTTTCTTCGCGGGTAATGCGGATCCACTGTTCCATCTGATCCAGATATTCGGCCAGAGCGCGCCGACCGGTTGCGGTCAGGCGATATTCGGTGCGCGGCACCCGCCCTTCAAAAAACTTCACGCAGGAAATGTACTGCGCTTCTTCCAGCTTGCGGGCGTGCACGCTGAGATTGCCATCGGTCGTTTTGAGCACGCGTTTGAGATCGTTGAAGCTGAGCGAGTCGTTGGTGGCCAGCGCGCTGACGATTCCCAGGCGGATGCGCTCGTGAATCAAACGGTCGAGTTCCGGAAGTTCCAGCGCAGGCGCGGGAGATTGTGCGCTCTCGTGTCGATCTGGGCGGCGAAGATGCCCGCCCACACTTCCCGGAACGTGCAGCTTGTTCTTCTCGTGCTTCGTGCGTGCGGATACAGCTCTAGCCACCGTGCCTCCTTGCAATGAGGAATCCGAAAACAATGTGCAGCCCGCCGAAACCAGCAGCCAGAAACAGATTTCCCCACAATGCGGGCGCGAGCACCGCGAGTCCGCCGAGCAGCATGAAGCAGATGCCCATGATCGGAACAATCGCAACCGAGAACGCGCCGCCAGTCATAATTCCGGCTCCATAGAGCAGAAGCCAGGTTGCCGGCAGAGCGGAATCGAGGCCCGCACGGAACAACACAAATGTCAGAAATGCTCCGGCAACCAGCGGGGGCGACAGGCTCAGCGCCACTTTGCGGGCAGGTCCGGAAAACAAGGGCAAGCCCCGCCGGTTTGCCTTCCATGTGCAAGCGAGAAGCCCGATGGCCATGCCGAGAAGGCCCTCCGCGAGCCACACCCGCAGCCACGCCGACGGAGACCCCTGCCGCGCAGCGAGCCATGCGGCGCCCAGCGCCGTCGCGCCCATAATCGTGTATCCCCAGCCCGAAACCGCCGTAAAAGCCGCGGAACGCTCCATGGTGTCGCGAATAAAGCGCAGGTCGTCGACGGGATTGACCGCGCCCGAAGGATCATTTGCCCGGAGCGATACGGGCGTGCCGCGGTGAATGCGCCGGACCCGGTGCCGCTGCGAATCGTACATGCTGGGTAAGAATAGGGCTTCCACAGCATTTTCGTCAAGTACTTTGTAGTGCAAAGATAATCAAGAACCACGGCGGGACCGGTACACCTGCGGACACCAGCGTCCGGTACGCTCTCCCGGCAGTCGTTGCACTCTCGTGCAGGCTTTATGCGGTTGTAATGTGATCCTGGAAGCACCCTCCGTTAGAATCACTCTAGTCACTTCAACAAGACAGACAAAGCAACGAAGAGGGACAGCCTTTGCCAGGTAGCGTCACCGTTGGGGAAAAGCGATCGATGCCATTCACGAGAAACATTGTTTCCGCCGGCCTGGCGGTCTGCCTGAGCCTGCCGCTCTGGAGCGAAGGAGGCCTTCCCGCTGCGGTTCCGCCAGCGCGAGTGAAGCACGACACCGCCTCGGTTCGGCTGCCAAGCGTGGCTTTTGCCGCACTGGAAAGCATATCTCCCGAACACATTCGCTGGCATGTGCGTTTTCTGTCGCATGATCTTCTCGAAGGCCGCGGCACCGGACAGCGCGGCGGTGACATCGCGGCCGAGTACATCGCCACGCAGTTTGCCGAATACGGACTGAAGCCTGCCGGCGATCACGGCACCTACATGCAGAAGGTTCCGCTGGTCGGCATCACAACCCTTCCGGAGACGCAGTTCTCGCTCGTTCCCAAACAGGGCGAGACCATGAATTTGAAGCCGCTCGATGAATACGTCGCCTACGATCAGACCGAACAGCCGCAATCCGATGTTGACGCGCCGATCGTCTACGTGGGCTACGGCATCGAAGCCCCCGAGTATAACTGGGACGACTACAAAGGCGTAGACGTGCGCGGCAAGGTCCTGCTCATGCTGGTCAACGAGCCGCCCTCCGATGATCCGGCGTTTTTCAAAGGCAAAGCCCTCACCTACTACGGGCGCTGGACCTACAAGTATGAAGAAGCGGCCCGCAAAGGCGCCGTAGGCGTGATTCTAATTCATCAGACGGAGATGGCGAGCTATCCGTGGGAGGTAGTGCGGAACTCGAATTCCGGCGAAAAAGCGGCGCTGAAAGTCGACGGACCCGCCCTCAAAGTTGCTTCGTGGATTCACTACGACGTGGCCGCGCATCTGGCTCGGGCCTGCGGAATGAATCTCGACAAGATGATGCAGGATGCGCAATCGCGGAATTTTCATCCCGTGAATCTTGGGGCTCGTTTGAAGGCGCACATAGTGAGCAAGATCCGCAATTTCGAATCGAATAATGTGCTGGCGATTCTGCCCGGATCGGACCGCAAAGTCTCCGACGAAGCCGTGCTATACACCGCGCATTACGATCATTTCGGCATTCGTCCGGATATGCCTGGCAACAACATCTTCCATGGCGCGAGCGACAATGCCACCGGCTGCGGCATTTTGCTGGAGCTGGCACGAGCTTATGGAGCCGCAGCGGGACGTCCCCGGCGATCGATTCTGTTCGCCGCCGTGACGGCTGAAGAGCAAGGATTGCTCGGTTCGGAATATCTGAGCAAGCATCCCCCGATTCCGGCCGGAAAGATCACTCTCGACTTGAACTATGACAATGTGATGCCGCTCGGTGCGCCCGAAGAAGTGGAAGTCTCCGGCGCCGAGCGCACGACGTTTTATCCTGTAGTTCAGGCCATGGCCACCGAGTTCCGGCTGGCGATCCGTCCGGACGCGCTTCCGGGAGCCGGACATTTCTACCGCTCCGATCATTTCAGCCTGGCGCGAGTCGGAGTGCCCGCCTTCTCGATCAATGAAGGGATGAAGTACAAGGGCCATCCGGAATCGTGGGGGATCGAGCAGGAGCAGCAGTACGTCGAGAAGCACTATCACCAGCCCAGCGACGAATATCACCCGGAAATGGACTTCACGGGCGATTCGGCCATGGCGCGCTTCGGATTCGCCCTGGGATGGGAAGCCGCAAGCCTGCCCAAGCTGATCGGCTGGCAGCACGGCGACGAGTTCGAACCCGCCCGGGTCAAGAGCCAGCAGTAAATCAGTACCCAGTTGCCAGTACCCATCCCCACACAACGAAAAGCACGTTGTGTGGGCCACCCCTACCGGTAACCAGCAAAGCTTCCGTCCAACCCGAAATATGTAGGGACAGCCGCCCTCGGCTGTCCGGCCGAGCGGAAGCTCGGCAGGCGTCGGCGTGCACGTACACGCCTAACTTTTTTGGTACCGGTTCGGTAAAATATCTGTTTTCTATGGTTTGCGATGGAGTGATCTGCCCATTTTTTCGCAAAATCTTCAAAACAAAGAGCTTGCATGGAAAATATTCCAGATTAAGGACTTCGTGCGCTTTTTTCGCGTATTGCGTGCCCTCGGTGGAGGGGTCGCATCCCGTGCAAATTGGGAGCTTCTCCGCGCATAGGTCAACTATGCGCCTTCTGTATTCTCGGTCAAGGACATCCGTCACAAGAACGAACTGTGGATGGCTGTGGAAAAAGGCTGGGGCGGCCGCTACCGGCCAGGAGTGGGGAACCTGGCCTCGGCATCCAGCGCCTAAAGGCGCGTTGATCGTGCGACGATTGCGGCACGCATGAATGCGTGCCCTGATACGAATCGTGCTACGGGGATGCTGCTCGGTGGCCTCCGGTTGATGGCACGTGCCCTGATGCGAAAGCGGGGCGGACGAGGGCGTCCGCCCCTACACGGATCTTGCTGATCCCGGCACTCGGCGCCGGTCCCTACACAAGGCGGGAGTCAGAATCCCCACTTGTGCTAAATGCAGGAGAAGTGTGGGACCCGGCCGGAGCCCCTCGCACGTAACCTCGGTAACTTTTGCCCCTCCATCCCGCATGTTAGCCTCGTTATGTACGTTTGGAATCAGCAACTTCCAAACGAAATCAAGCGAGCATGCCCCGCATTCCCATCTTTCGATTGGGCGGAGCGCCGGAGAAGCCTGCGCCGCCGCATCTGGCTGCTTCGACACCCACCGTGTCGTTGGAGGGCATCGCGGTCGGCGTCGACAACCTGCGCCACGATGTGGTGCTGAGTCCGCGTTTCGCCGAGGCCGCGCGTGCGCACATCGTGCGGCTGATCGCCCGCCATGGAGAGCTGGAAGGATTGCTGGCTGCGGAAGCGACTCAGCCTTCCCAAGGACCTTCATGGCTGAGGAATCTAGCCCACAAGGCAGTGCGTCCAAAGAGCGATCTCTCGGACTGGAAGTCGCTGCTGACGGAGTTGCAGGTCGCTTCACTGAACCGGGCCAAGAAGGAAAGCAAGCTCCCGCTCGACATTCTGGCGCGGCTGGCGGTGACGAAGTTCCTGCGGACGGAGATGAACCAGCAGTTTGCCCAGGTGCTCGAACGCTGCCGCCTGCTGCTGAAGAACTACGACAACATGCGGCAGCAGAAGGCGCACGAATATCGGGAGCGGCTGGCTACCTTCCAAGTGCGCAAGAAGATCATTCTGCGCAAAACCGGCCAGGACATTTTCGAGACCCTCCGCGAAGTGGAAAAGAGCACGCTGGCGCGGACGCGAAGATCGTTGTTCGGGGAAGAGACGGTCGCGCGGAGTTATTTCACTTATCCGCTATTTGTGAACCGGCTGGTGTTTTCCGAAGACGGCCGCGACGATTATCTCTGCGCCGAACATTACGTGATGCTGGGGAACTGGGATCGTGATGCCGACCGCTACGGCCGCCTGCGCGAAGTTGCCTCCGGATTCCTCCGCTCTCTTTATGGCGAAGATGCAACCGCCGAGACGATTGATTCCTGGATGAACGTTCCTGACAACGCCCGTCTGCTGGTGGGAACGGGAACGCCGGAGGATTCGGACGAAGGGCTGGCGCAACAGGAGCGGCTGGCAGCATGGGTGCGGTTGCTCGAAGACGAGCACATCATGGAAAACGTGATCGCCTCGTATTATGTCGTTCCCCTGCTCGGCGAGTACGCGCCCCGCATTAATCCGCAACAGCTGAAGAGTGCGTTGATCGACAGGACGGAATGCGACCGCGTGGAACGGCTGATCCAGGAGCACGGCAAGCTTTCGCCGAACAGCTTGTATGCGGCAGTGGCGAAAGTAGCGTCTTGCCGGGGCGCGGAGCGCGCCAAGGTTGCAGCGCGATTCCTGGCCGATTTTTTCCATTATCATCGCGACTTGCGGCGGCTCGAGACCCTGAACGGGGCGCTTGACTCCGTCAACCTGGTGCCGAACGAGCGCCTGCAGGAGCTTTCGCGGGTCAACGGGACGCTCTATGAATTCCTGCTGCCGGAAGAGCAGGCAGCGGGAGATGCCGATCGCGTTCTGCGCCATGTAGTGCTGAAAGCCGACGTGCGCGACTCGACCCGTTTGACGCGGATGATGATGGATAAAGGCCTGAACCCGGCTTCGTATTTCAGCCTGAACTTTTACGATCCGGTGAACAAGCTGCTGGAAAAGTACGGCGCACAGAAAGTCTTTCTCGAGGGCGACGCGATCATTCTGGCGATTCTTGAGCGCGAAGGCGAACCGGGCTTAGCCGTAAGCCGCACGTGCGTGCTGGCGCGCGAGATTATTGAAATTGTGCGCGGATACAACGAATTGATGCAGCGCTCGGGCATGCCGCAACTCGAATTGGGACTCGGCATTACGCTGCAGGAGTCGGCTCCGCTCTACCTGATGGATGGCGAGCACCAGATCATGATTTCCGAAGCACTGAACGAGAGCGACCGGCTGTCGTCGTGCAACAAGCGTGTGCGCAAGATCATGGAACCGATCGCCGGACCGTTTCACGTCTACGCGTTCCAGACGGCCGATCTGGAAACGGGGGCGAGTCCGGAAGACGTTACGTTGAGCTTCAATCTCAGCGGTATTCGCATGAATGAGGCCGCGTTTCGCAAACTGCAGAAGGAAATCACGCTGGAACCGCTGAAGGTGCGCCTGCCGGCTGGTTTGCCCTCGGATAAAGGCGAGTACAAGCTGTTCACCGCGACGGTGCCGGTAGATCACGACATCTTCCGCAAAATCGTGGTGCGCGAGAGCCGCATTCCGCGCATCAACCCGGGTGATTTCTCGGTGAAGGAATGGACAGAGCGGCATTATTACGAAGTCTGCACCGACGAAGCCATCTACCGCGCCCTGGAAAAGAGAAAAGGCGCCAGCGGGGCCTAGAGATTTTCCAGCCGAACGGCAGAGCACCTCAGGGGCTAAAGCCCGATGCTCAGGAAGGCCTGAGCGGCACCCTTCGGCTCGCTCTTAGCTCGCTCAGGGCAAGCTAAGAACTGAAGCCGTGCCCTTCCCAAAATCATTATTACTCGTGCCTGTTTCACGATTACTTGGTGCGCGGACGCCCGCCCGATTTTCCCCAGCGTGAGAGTTTCCCGCGATGTTTTTTCGTTGTGGTCTTGCCACCGCGGCTGCCGATGCATCGCGGGCAAATCAGTTCGGTGTCTTTGTGGATCGGGCAACGAGCGATGGGAGGGACGCGCGGCACGGCGCACATTTTCAACCACCGGCAACAGTTATTCAACTGAAATACAGATGTTTACGACCCCGACCACCTTTCCGTCCCCAATTCGATAAATCTTCGCGGTACTTGGAAACCGTGGTTTTTCCTCCCGCGGCTCCGATGCACCGCGGGCAGACCAGCCTGGTGTTGATGTGGTTCTGGCATCGCGGAACGATAGAGGTAATGGCCAATGCGATCTGGCCTGATATTTCTTCGACGATGGCGGCATCATCCGTCGAAAGTTGGTTCTTGCGGGCTGCAAGGACCGACAAAACGCCGATGCTGTTTCCGTGGACCACGAGTGGAACGGAACAGATGGAGCGGTAGCCCTCGTCGATCATCAGTTTGTCGCCGGGAAATTTCGATTCAGTTTCCAGATCACGGCGAAACATTGTCGTCTTGTTCTCGAAGACCCAGCCCGTCTGACACGTCGTGCGGCTGAGCATATAGCCGACTCGATAGATGCTGTTTTCATGAGGGCCGTAAATGCCGACGATTCTGAGGCTGTCATGATCGGGGTCGTAAAGGCTGAGTCCGGCGCGGTCATAGGGAACAACTTCCTTGAGCACGCCGCACATACCCTGGAAAACACCCTCTGTCGTGGGCGTGGTCAGCGCAATCTCCGTGGCTTTCAGCAGCGAACTGTAGCGATCTGCAATGGTTGGACGCGGACGCATGTTGGCGCGAGACCTCGTAGTGGGAATTCTGGCTAGCCGCTACTGCGGGCGCGGCCTGAATGCGCTCCGGGCAGTAGCGGCCTTGGGGGGAGAACGCCCTAGTCCGGCGGAAGATAGCACAGCGTTCCGCAGGAAGCCAGAGAAAAGTGCGACAGAAGCCAGCAGCTCCCTTTGATCGCGAACGAGAATGATGAACCGGGAGTTTCGCAACACATGAGGCAAAAGATGTTCTGGACTCGAATGTGCTGACTCGAGCGTGTGGCCCGCCACCGAAGATGCGAGATGAATTTTGTTTCAATTTCCGGTGTGAACCATCCCTCCAGTGCTGAAGATAAGCTCGTCTTCGCGGGCTCGCATTCTCATCAG
>JASHQK010000624.1 GCA_030039195.1 Candidatus Sulfotelmatobacter sp. | reverse complement strand
AGAAGGCCGCCGCGATCACCGGGCAAATGACATTGCAGGAAAAAATTGACTACATGGGCGGCACGGGATTTGCAGTGCGCGCAGTACCACGGCTGCAGCTGCCGACGCTGGAAATGTCCGATGGGCCTTACGGTGTGCGCTCCAACTCTGGATTCTCCTCGACCGTGTACGCGGCCGGCATCGGATTGGCCGCAACCTGGAATCCGGCGCTGGCTGAGCGAGTTGGCGCGGGCATCGGCAAAGATGCACGGGCGCGTGGCATTCATTTCATGCTTGGCCCCGGGGTCAACGTTTATCGCCAGCCGGTGAACGGGCGCAACTTCGAATACTTCGGCGAAGATCCATTTCTGAGTTCCGCGATCGCGGTGGGATACATCGAAGGAATGCAGTCCCAAGGAGTAAGCGCGACCATCAAGCATTTTCTGGGAAACAATTCGGAGTTCCTGCGTCACGATTCCGACTCGATTATCGATGAACGCACGCTGCGCGAAATCTATCTGCCTACCTTTGAAGCGGCGGTGAAACGCGCTCACGTTGGCGCGATCATGGATTCCTACAACTTCACCAACGGCGTGCATATGACGCAGAACGGATATTTCAACAATGAAGTCGTACGCAAGCAGTGGGGCTTTGATGGCGTGGTGATGTCGGATTGGGAGGCGACTTACGACGGAGTCGCGGCGGCCAACGGCGGTCTCGATCTTGAAATGCCGAGAGGCACCCATATGAACGCTCAGACGCTCATGCCGGCGATCAAAGACGGCGGAGTCAAGGTCGAGACGATCGATGAGAAGGTGACTCACATCCTCGAAGCGGCGGAGCACTTCGGCTGGCTGGACCGGGCGCAGACCGATCTCTCGCTTTCAAAATTCAGTGAGCCGAATGATCATGTGGCGCTCGACACGGCCCGGGAGAGCATCGTGCTGCTGAAAAATGAGGGCAAGCTGCTCCCTCTGGATAAGAATTCGATCAAGAGCGTGCTGGTGGTCGGCCCGGATGCTTATCCGGCAGAGCCGGTCGGCGGCGGCAGCGCCGGCGCTATTCCTTTTGCGCCGGTCAGCGTGCTCGAGGGCATCAGCAATTTTCTGGGGGCTTCTGCCACCGTTTATTACGAGCGCGGCTTGCCCACCCTGCGCGAGTTGGCCAAGACGACTCAGTTCATGACCGAAGCTCATGGCGGTGAACGCGGCGTGAAAGTGGAGATATTCGACAACACCGAACTCGCAGGCAAGCCGAAATCGGTCGTGACGGTGCCTCACATCAACGAATCCGGGCTGGACTGGGAAGGTCTGACTGCCAATCTGGACGAGATGATGGAGATGCTGGCGTCGGCCCGCAAGCATGAATCCTCGCGACGCTGGACCGGATACTATGCGGCCACCGATGCTGGAGCGTACGAAATCGCGCTGCAAGGCTTCGGCGAAGGAAACGGCAACCGCCTGTATGTCGACGACAAGCTAGTGATCGACAATTGGAAGCTGGCTCGCGCGATGCAGCCGCACGTGACCCTGCAACTTTCCGTCGGTCCACACAAAGTGGTGGTGGAAGACTGGCAGCGCGGGCGGCTGGGAGGGACCGTGCGGGTGGGGATCGCGGAGCAGAGCAAGCTGGTCAACGCGGACGCGAAGGCTCTGGCCGCAAAAGCAGACGCCGTCGTGATCGCGGCCGGATTCGATCCGGATAGCGAAGCGGAGGGTGCGGATCGCACGTTTGATCTGCCATTTGGACAGGAAGAACTGATTCGCGAATTGTCGGCATTGAATCCGAAGACTGTGGTCGCCGTGACCTCCGGCGGAAACGTGGATCCCGGCAACTGGCTCGATCACGTTCCGGCATATCTTGAGATGTGGTACGCGGGGCAGCAGGGAGGCACGGCGCTGGGCGAAATTCTCTTTGGAGCTCTAAACCCGTCGGGGCATCTGCCGGCGACGTTTGAGCGTCGCCGCGAAGACAATCCCACGTTTGCCAGCTACTATCCGGAAGGCGATTCAAACCGCGTCGTTTACAAAGAAGGCGTATTTGTCGGTTACCGCGGCTACGAGCATGACGGCGTGAAGCCGCTGTTTCCGTTCGGCTACGGGCTTTCTTATACCACGTTCAAATATGCGAATCTGTCGGTAGCGCCTGCGAGTGGTGCGAATGCGGACGCGGTCTACACCGTGTCATTCGATCTGACGAATGCGGGAGATCGTGCCGGAGCGGAAGTGGCGCAAGTGTATGTGGCCGACGGTCACTCAAAAATCGCCCGTCCGGCGAAGGAATTGAAGGGCTTTGCCAAGGTCTCACTGCAGCCGGGAGAGACCAAACATGTCAGCATCGATCTGGATGCGCGCTCTTTTGCCTACTTCGATCCCGCGGCGAAACAGTGGCGTATCACGCCGGGGAATTTTGGCATTCTGGTGGGAAGCTCAGTCGAAGACATTGCATTGAAGGGTTCCGTCGACGTGCCGGAGGCGGTCGCGCAGACAAAGATGTGAGAGCGGGCCGGGGATTCTGGCGACGGCGAGGCCGGCAGGCTTTCCCGCAACGGTTTTATGCGTGTGGATTATCCAGGTTCTCCACAACCGTCCACAGGCATTGACGCTTGCGTTTGATGGCGTAAGTTGCAGATAATGTCCGTCGGGCGTTTCCGCGCGGCGGCGGAGCCTCGTTTCAGCCGTGTACAGTCGAGAAGATCTACTTCGAATCCTGCACGTGACTCCTCGCCAGTTGGCAAACTGGGAGCGAATTGGCCTGCTGACTTCGGCAGAGACCTATTCGTTTGCCGACTTGCTGGAAATCAAAAAAGTTCGAGATCTGTGCGCCATGAGCGTGCGTCCGACGGTGATTCGCCAGTCGCTCGACGCCATGCGCAAGCAGGCGGCCGGGCTGGATAAGCCTCTGCTGGAGGCCGGTGCCTGGTCGACGAAGAAGCACCGCGTCGCCTTCCGCCATGATGGCAAATTGCTCGAGCCGATTGCCGGTCAATTCTTGATGGACTTCTCGGAGCGCGAGAAAGTTGTAACCAGCACGCCGGTTCCGCACTCCGAGCCCAGTCCGCACGAGAATGAGGTTGCGTCGTGGTTCGCGCGGGGCATCGCTCTGGAAGAAAATCCCGCGACGCACGCGGAGGCGATCACCGCGTACCACAAGGTGCTGGAACTTGATCCCAGCCATGCCGCGGCGCACATCAATCTGGGAACGCTCTATTACAACCGCCAGGACTTTGGACTGGCGGAGCATCACTATCGCCAGGCGATCGAATCCGATCCGCGCTATGCCCTGGCATATTTCGATCTCGGCAACGTGCTCGACGAGACTGGCCGCGTCCACGACGCGATCCAGACGTACAAGACCGCACTGCAACTGGCTCCGACCTACGCCGACGCGCATTACAATCTTGCGCTGGCTTATGAGAAGACTCGTGAACCACGCAGGGCGCTCAAGCACTGGCAGGCGTACGTCAGGCTCGACACCTCGGGCCCGTGGTCGGTGCACGCGCAGAGCCAGATCAAGCGCATCCTGCAGGCCGACGTGCTGAAACTGGTCTACAAACGCGGGTAACCCCGATAACCACAAAGGGCACGAAGGAGCACGAAGGAAATCACTCCAAAGTCTGATTATCCTCTGTGAGACTTCGTGTCCCTGGTGGTTTAATGCTCTGGCGGTGGCCGTCCTTAACGGTGCTAACATAAACAGTCCGCCCATCTTGCCGAACGAGGGTGTTCCATGACCGAAGCCACGCTGCAAGCTGCTGTTCCTGCTCC
>JASHQK010000623.1 GCA_030039195.1 Candidatus Sulfotelmatobacter sp. | reverse complement strand
TGTGGCGCGCTGCTGTCGCAACGGGACAGTTGGCTTGGTGCGAGCTCAGTGGAGAGACGATAACCCAAGCGTAACCCTCGGGAGAGCTCCGCCCGAGTTCGCGCTGCTTCACTTCAGAAGAAGGCACCGGCCAAAAACTCCAGCCAGTGCCACAACACCCAACGTCAAGAAGCCCCAGCCCAGTTGCTGTACCCTTTTATCTCGAATTCTATCTTGCTGTTTCGCATGGACCCGAAGACATTTTGGTGGCCAGCACTGTCGCTCGACTCAGTTCGCCGATGAGCCAGTCGCAAAAGTACGCGCGGGAGTGGGAAGCGTGCTAGGCTTTCTTGCATTTGCTATGTATGAAGGACGTTGACGATGCCGAAGATCCGGGATAGTGGTTGCTTTATCTGGCTTCGTTGCATCGTATTCCTTCTTTCTGTGCTCCAAACCTCACTCTGCCTGGCGCAGGCGGAGCCTGACCTTTCGCGTCTGAGGGACTCGTTTGCTCACCCGCCGGACGACTCGCGCATCATGATGCGCTGGTGGTGGTTCGGACCGGCTGTGGCCAAGCCCGAAATCAAGCGCGAACTCGAACAGATGAAATCTGCGGGCGTTGGAGGTGTGGAGATTGCGACCCTGTATCCGCTCGCACTGGACGATCCTCAAAGCGGCTTTCATAACATGACGTTCCTGTCGGACGAGCATCTCGATGCTCTTCGGTATGCCGCTTCGGAAGCCAGAAAATTGGGCCTGCGTGTGGACATTACGCTCGCGAGCGGCTGGCCTTTTGGAGGTTCGCACATTCCCGTAACCCAGGCAGCGGGGGCAATGCGAGTCGAAAGCGTTGAGATCCCTGCAGGTGCCAAATCCATCGCTATTCCTGGCATCACCACCGGCGAACGATTGGAGGCAGTCTTTGTTGTTCCCGGTTCAAGAGATGCTCTCGTTGTTCAGGAAGGGAATCAGATTCGGGAGCCGGTGATCGAGCACGGTCGAGTTCAGATTTCTTCACAACTGAACGGCTCGAACGTGGCAGTGTTCTTCATCTCCAGCCGCACCGGAATGACCGTGAAACGGCCGGCAGTTGGGGCCGAGGGATTTGTCCTCGATCACTACGACAAGAATGCGATCGAGACGCATCTTCACGCGGTCGGAGACCGATTAATGGAGGCATTCGGCGATCATCCTCCCTACGCCGTGTTTAGCGACAGCCTGGAGGATGACGGGTCCGACTGGACTCCCGACCTGCTCGAGGAATTTCAACGACGGAGGGGCTATGATCTTACCCCGCACTTATTGGCGCTAATTGGCGATGTCGGTCCGGACACAGCTGCCATTCGACATGATTGGGGAAAGACCCTGACCGAACTCGCAGATGAACGCTATCTTCAGCCGCTGCACGAATGGGCACGCCAACATCACACGTTATTTCGTTCTCAAACCTACGGATCTCCACCTGTCACACTCTCGAGTAACCAGTACGAGGACCTGCCGGAAGGGGAAGGCAAGGCGACTCTGTTGATGTGGCGGCAGTTCTCCGACACGCGTTGGGCTGCATCGGCGGGTCATCTATTCGGCAAGCCGGTTATCTCGTCGGAAACCTGGACGTGGCTGCACTCGCCGGCTTTTCGGGCCACGCCGCTCGATATGAAGGCCGAGGCTGATTTGCATATTCTGCAGGGTATCAATCAGTTGGTTGGGCATGGATGGCCTTACTCTCCCGAGATAGCGGGCGAACCGGGATGGCAGATGTACGCCGCTGGTGCATTCAATGCTCACAATCCCTGGTGGTTTGCCATGGCGGATCTCGCGCTGTATCTGCAACGAGTCAGTTTCGCGCTGCGACAAGGCAAGCCCGCCAACGATGTGGCATTGCTTTTGCCCAACGATGATGCCTGGGCGAGCTTTACTGCGAACGGTCAATCGTCTTCTTCGATGCCAACAAAGTCCGGCTTCACCTCACTCGGCAGCGATTTAAGCATTGATGAGTCGATGGACGCCTTGTTAGGCCGTGACGTAATTCCGCAGACCCTTGACGCAGGATTCAACCTCGACTTCATCGACGCAGACGCGATCGACAAGCTCGGCATTCGTTATCCAATTCTTGTTCTGCCAGGGATTGAGCGCATTCCGCTCGTCACCTACCGAGAGATCGAGCAATATGCAATGCACGGGGGAACGGTTATTGCCACGCGACGCATGCCCTCCAAGTCTCCTGGACTATTGAACGCCGACAGCGAAGGTCAGCAGATTCAGGAAATCTCGCGGCGGTTGTTTCTTGGCACGGGAGCATCCGGTCGCTTTGTTGAAGATGAAAGCCAGTTAGGAGCGGCATTAGCAAGCCACAGTAAGCCGGATGTTAGTTTTTCTCCGAAAGCTCCGGAAATAGGATTCATCCATCGCAAACTGGCTGATGGAGATCTCTACTTCATTGCGAATACCTCGAATCACTCTGTTCAGACGCAGGCACAGTTCCGCAGTGCAACAAGCAACGCTGAACGGTGGGACCCATTCACTGGCCGGACTTCGTGCATCAGGAACACGGCGCAGATTGAAATCGCACTCCAGCCTTACGAATCGCGGGTGATCGTTTTTACCGGCGATGCCGGGAAGGGAGGGCCTGAGACAGCATCCAAAGCTCAATCGAAATACATTGACCTATCTTCCGACTGGAAGCTTACGTTCAGCGATCTGAACCGCACAGTTATCATGGCGAAGCTGCATTCGTGGAGTGATGAGCAACCGTTCAAATACTACTCAGGTATCGTCCGGTATACGAAGACTATTGATATCCCAGCGGAGATCTTGGGGAGTTCTTTGGCTCTAGATTTTGGAGAAGGTACTCCGGTACCGATTCCCGACCCGCTGCCCACATTCAACATGCGCGCCTATCTGGATAGTCCTGTGCGAGAAGCCGCGGAGGTCTATGTGAATGATCAGCGCGTAGGCGTTGTCTGGCATCCTCCGTACTCGATTGATCTGACCAAACGGCTGAAGTCGGGGAAGAACGATCTCACCATCGTCGTTGGCAATACCGCAATCAATTCCATGGCCGGCCAAGCTCTTCCTGACTATCACTTGTTGAACGACAGGTATGGCGAACGGTTTGTGCCTCAGGGTGTGGATCATTTACAGCCCTTGCCTTCTGGGATTGTTGGTAGGCTACAGCTGCGAGTT
>JASHQK010000622.1 GCA_030039195.1 Candidatus Sulfotelmatobacter sp. | reverse complement strand
CCGTCGCTCTCGTGGTTGATAAACTCGACGCTTTCCCGACACCGCGTTCCTCTTCGCTACTACATAGCTCACCCTCTTGCGATCTCTGGTCGATGGGATGAAGATGCGAAACGTGGCTCCTCTCCACCTGGGAAAAGTACCGAACCGCCTCAACCAGAGTAGGGTTCAGCCTCGAAGGAAAAGGAGCTGCGTCGTGCTTATCTTGGTGTGCCTCGGTTTGGCTGTGCTGTGATCCGGATCACACTACGCTGATAACGCTAGCCAATCGTTACTCCTGGGTAAACGGACAAGAAGGGACAGGTTTCGCTCCCTATTTTTTCGGATACCCCACCGATTGCGCCAGGATGATTTTCTGCTGCGGCTGCAGCTTCAGGGTCTTGGCTAACCCAGGCTTGTCGATGCTCCCACGCACAACCGTGGCCAGCCCTTCGGAGGCGCAGTACAGGTAGACATTCTGCGCGATGAACCCGACATCAGCGGCGGTATACATCTCGGCTTCGGAAGAAGCCCCAGTGCCAGCCTTCGAAAGATCGGAAACATATACCAAGTTCACAGCCGCATCCTTGACGAAGGACTGCGTGCCCGTAGCCGCTCGCAAGTCGCCCGCCACGACCGGCTCCAACGCGTTCGTCTGGGCATCGTAGACGTACACTCCTTCCGGAGTTGCCACGTAGATGCTTACCTCCTGCCAGTTCATGGCGGAAGGCGCGGTACGACGCCCATCGGGTCGGTTAATTCCGAAGGCCGCCCACAGCAAGTTGGAAAGCGTCTGCGCCGAGAACGCACCCGAACCAAACTCGCGAGTCGATTTCCGATCTTTGAGAACCTCCATCAGAGGGCGTCCTCCCGTTGCTTGTGGCGGCGGGAGTTGGACGGGCTTGAGCACCTGCGCTGCTGAGATGACGGTCAAACAGACGGCTGGCAGCACGACTCTCAGGAAGAATGGAAATTTGTGTTTCATGCAGAAGCCTCCCATGTTTTCGGCCAATTTTCTTTGTGTCGTGTCAGTTTCTTAAAGATAGGAGAGTTCGGTTGCTGAGGTCTGTGATGCAACGCACGAATTTCTTCTTCATCAAGCATTCCGCTTGTCATCGCGGGACTCATGCCGGATGGACTTACCTGTTATCATCCGCCCTGTTATCATCCGCTCGGTGCTCCTGCTTGACCAATTTGAACCTGAGGAGGAGCCATGCACTGGTATTTCTACGTCTCCTATTTCTTCGCAGGCGCTTTCCTCGCCAATGCCGTTCCACACTTCGTTAGCGGCACTTGCGGACGCTCATTTCCAACCCCGTTCGCGTCGCCGCCCGGTCGCGGACTGTCCTCGCCGCTGGTGAATGTGCTCTGGGGTACTTTCAACGCGGTGGTCGGATACTTGCTCGTCTGCCAAATCGGCGACTTTCACATCCGCCGTATCTTGGATGTGCTCGCGTTTGGAACGGGGAGCCTGCTGATGGCGATCATGCTGGCGCGGACATTCGGCCGTCCTGAATCAGGCAGCCGATAGTTGTTTTGATCCAGTCCCTATGCTTCCCCACATTCCGACCTGCATGATCCGGACACATCGACCGAAGAGCCTGCGTTTCACGGAGGATCGATCGATGGAAATCAACGTGACTTTCGGGATACCATCAATGCCACTTAGGAGGACGCTGCCAATGTCGCGCACACACGCTCAGTTCTCGCTCTGGTTGATCGCACTTTTGTTTCTGACACTTTCGCCGCGCACTACTCGGGCTCAGACAAGTGTCAGCAAAACCGGCTCTGTCACTGGCTGTTTGCAGAAAGGTGTCGAACCAGGAGGCTTCTATATTGACGGCGAGAACGGCACGATGTGGGAATTGAGCGGCAAGGTTGACGCCGCACACGTAGGCCACAAAGTGACGGTGAACGGCCAAGTCCTGCGCCGCTCCGCAGCCGAAGAAGCCAAATTCTCCGACTACGAAGAGCAGGAATCCAGGGGAAAGCCGTATGCGGATTTTCAAGTTACCAGCTTGAAAATGGTGAGCAATTCCTGCCAATAACTCTGCCTCATACTTCTGGCACGGTTACGCCCGATCGCGGCGACGGCATTTCTGTTCTCACAAGAGTGGGGCATAATGTGGCGGGAGTTGCCAATGGCAGGGAGTAAAGTTGGCGAGTCGAAGTGGATCACGGCAGGCAAACTGATCGAGCTACTTTCCGGGTTACACCCCGATACGATGGTTGCCGCGAACGACCATTACAATCTCTCGCTCTATGAACCGGGGGGCCTGCCAGAGAAGTACATTGGCCTCATCGACATCCGCAAGGAAATGATCGTGCCGAAGTAGATATACGACAGCAACAGAGGCGCGAGCGTCGGTCAAAGTCCTTATGCCTGAAAACTCAGCCACCCTCGAAATCAACGCCCTGCGGGAGGCTTGGTTGTCTGCAGTCAGGAACGCAGACATTGGCCGGCTCGCCTCGTTTGGTCGCCGATGATGTGGTGGTTGTTCACGGCGACGGCCGCTCCATCTGCGGCAGAGATGAACTCGAAGCCGACTTCCAGAAGGCGTTCGATTCTTTCCGAATCGATCAGAGAGTACTCGACCCCGAGATAATGATTCGGGGCAATTGGGCATTCGAAATCGCCAAGGTGGAGATCGCTCTCACTCCCATCCGTGGGGGTGAAACGAAGCGTTCGACTACAACCACGCTGGTCGCACTGCGCCGGCAGGCGGGTGGGTCGTGGAAAGTGGCGAGAGTAATGGGACTGCTTGACTGACAAGCCAGGCGCATCGGAAATCGACGCCCGTCATGCATGAGACTCTGACAATTCGGCCAGCAACTGACTCTGAAATCGGTTGGTGTGCGGAACTGATGGCAGCCAACGACCCCTGGCTTACGTACAAGTGCTCCGTTCAATGGAGCACCAGCGTCCTGAGATGGCCGGGAAGCTCTCTTTTCGTCGCCGATGCAAACAAACCGATAGGGTTCATTTTGCTTCATTCAAGGGGATTTCTTGGTTCACCATACATTGCTGCTGTCGTTGTGATTAAGGAGTCTCGAGGTGTGGGAATAGGGAGCCGGCTCTTGTCTTTCGCTGAAAGCACGTTTGCAGGTAGCCGCCACGTGTATCTTTGTGTCTCATCATTCAATCCGAGAGCGCTGGCGCTTTACGAGCGGCATGGATATGTAAAGGTTGGCGACCTCCCGGATTTCATTGCTGATGGATACTCCGAATTTCTTCTGTGCAAGCGATTGGGGTAGGAGATCGGTGCAACTTGATTTTAGAGAATTTCCGACGAGTGAAGAAATACGGTCTGTCCGACAGCCAGTCGCCCGATGCGGTTGATCGTGCCGTATATGCCAGCGTTGTTCTGGTTGGAACGAAACACTGCCTTTAGCACTTCGGGGGCAAGGCTCCCGTTGTCAGGATCGATGTTCACCATCGCGCAGCGCACGTCGTGCATCGTTACGGCGACGGCGGGTGCATCGTTCCCGTCACCGAAAGTGAGTACACCGCCGACCCACTCATCTTCTTCAAAGGGAACGGCGCGGACGGATCGGACAACGATATTCGGACGAAATCGCCGGACATCTCCGTCCTTCCCCGCAAGTCGGCATACTTCGCGAACGGTATCGGACGTGATCACGGAGACGCTCGCGTCGTCGAAAATGCCGTGCTTCAACTGCATGATCTCCACCGGCGATCCATGGCGCCGCCCGATCTCTGAGGATAGGGCCTCTCCAAACATGGGAAGCTCCGCCCCCTCCGGTGTCAGAACGTGCGTTGGCAACTCGCCGCTTGTGTCTTTACTGCGTTGCGGAGTGAAGAGAATGAGTTCGGGAAGCTTGCTCGCAGTCAGCCAGGGAAAACCGCCGCGCTCATCAAGCCGACGAAAAGCGAGTCGCCTGTCGCCATCAAGACCGTGCCAGCCCAGCGCTGCGTTCTCGAGCCGCTCGCCGCGCATCGACTTCACCGGATAGCGGAAAATCGCTTCAATCTGTCCAATCTTGATCGGCATTCGTGCAAGGTACGCACGGGAACGCAATGAGGTCAAGCGAAACTGGTCCGAATGCCGCTTTCCTTTCTCGAATCGTGGTGTTGCTTACGCGGTCGCCGATTAGAGCCGTTTGATTGTTGCCAACCAGCCCGGTGCGCCGTTCTCATCGTGGAATCTCGTCTGAATCCGGTCCGGTTCGATGGCGGCAACATCCCATCCATTATTGCGATTGAACGACGTTCTCAACTCTTCTTCCCGGATGGGATGCGGGCCAGCATTGGGACCAGCGTCGCTGAAGCACAACACATACAAAGTTCCATCGTACTCGGTTACCGACGCCAGACCGGCCACGTATCGCGTTCGCTCGTCGAGGTCGTCGAAGGTGTGGAACAGGCCGCAGTCCAGCACGGTCCGAAACCTCCGTCCCAAACGCTCCAACTGCAACGCGTCCGCCGCGGCAAACTCAACCTCGATCCCACGCTCGGCAGCTTTCTGTCGCGCAATCGACAGTGCGGTTTCAGACACGTCAATGCCCAGAAGCGGCAATCCCAGCGAGGCGATATGAAGAGCGTTCTCACCGGTCCCACAGCCCGCATCGAGCACCGCTCCGGCGAATCCGCCTTCGGATGCCAAACGCAGCACCGCTGGCTGCGGGTGGCCAACATCCCAAGGCGCAGGACCACCCTGGTATGACGCATCCCAGGGCATTCCTGTCATCCGTTCGTGACTGGTGGGCTGCCGGCTACGAAACGGATCGTCAGCGAAGGTCCCTGACCGGCGCATTTCCGTACCCTCCCCGTGACTGATTGTGCCGCTCATCGTAGCACTCTGGTCCACAGGTCCCGACTACCACAGATACCTGAGTGAAAAGTTTCGACCATTTTTTGCGGTATCCTTTGAGGCATGACCTCCGGCGCGGTATTTCGCGAATCACGACGAAGCACCCGTGTTTCGGTAAAGGTGTCCATCGAGGTGGAAGCCGCTGAGCGTTTTACATGCGAAGGCGAGACCGTCGTGGTGAACCTGCACGGAGCGCTGATCTCAACTCCGCGTGCATTCGAAATCGGAACGAAAATCACACTTCATGTCCACCTGACCGACAAGCATTCAAAAGCTCGCATCGTCTATGTCGATCCCGCCAGACCGCTACAATGCGGCATCGAGCTGGATCAACCGCGGAATATTTGGGGAGTGCCGCTACCGCCCGAAGACTGGGACGAGTCTGAAGCATTGAATGCCCGGCGTTGAACACCGGGGCGACAATAGTGAGGATCGCAGATGGAATGCAAAACGAAAGAAGAACTGGAGCAGCATCTCTCCGATATTCGCAGGCTTGCCACACGCGTTGATCTGACACCAGAGGAACGAGAGGTTGCTGCTCGCGCTGAGAAGTTTGCCATAGGACTTCTGAAAGCGCACAACGCGTCGGGGCATGATGGAAAGAGATGCCCGTTTGGTACCGTGATTTGACTTGCATTTACGAACTGTACATCTTAGATCCGCCTGAGATTGCAACATAGCGGCGTTCGGGGTAGAAAGGCAGCCATGCCGGTTCACATGGGCATCATGTGCGAGAAGTGCCACCGAGTCCACTTCGTCGGCACATCCTCTGGAATCCAACCCATGCCTGCACCGGGAATGTATGCGATTTCCTGTCGATTCTGCTCTGAAAGAAAAGAATTCAGAAAGGAAACGATGCGTCCGTACCGCGTGTCGGATGAAGTGTTCCAGGCTGGCCATGCAAACGAGGGTGACT
>JASHQK010000621.1 GCA_030039195.1 Candidatus Sulfotelmatobacter sp. | reverse complement strand
TGGCGGGGATGGGATCGAGCAGATTGTGCAGGGCGATGATGGCGATGCTGAGCGCTGCCAGCGTACGGATCGGAAGATAAATCAGGGCAGCGAGCGCGATCATGCTGCAGCCGATCGCCCAGAGGATCATGAGGATAACAATCTCCCGGCGGTATGAGACCTGGGACAGCAAGATGAGCCGGAGAACCGTTACTTCCAGCAGGATCAACCACATCCCGCGAGTAACGAGGAAGCGGGAGAGTTGGGGCCGGGAGTGGTGGCCGCGGGTCATCCAGAAAAAGGCGCCGAGCCCGGCGGTGAGCATGAAGACCGGTGCGCAGAAGTGGGTGATCCAGCGTGTGAAGAAGATGGGCGGGGTGGTGCGAGTGAGATCGGTGGGCAGAAACTGCATAGCGCTGCGGGCGACGTAGTCGCGGATATGGTCGATGGCCATCAGGATCATGATGGCGCCGCGGAGAGCGTCCACTGACTGGATACGTGGCGCAGGCGCAGGCTTCACGGCGATGGCGGGAGCAGCCATGTGGGGGACCATGATCCCACAAGCGCGGCGGATTTAGAAGGGAAGTCGGGGCGATCTCGGGGACGATCAGGGCCAAGTCCCCACCCGCGCGACCGGGAAGAAATCATCCCGGTTGTCCCGCCAAGACCCTCGGGACAAGCACGGGTCATCGGCAAGATCAACCGATTGTCGAGCGCCGGGAACGCCCCTCGGGTGAAAAAATTGACAATTTGCACTGGGTTGCGGGATAACCCGAATCGGAACGCCGCGCGTCTAAATTATTGACAAAAGATTGATCTTAGTGTCTGCCGACCGGGCGTATAATCTCTCCAAGGAGTATTCCTATGCAGTTCAGATGGCTGGCGACAGCGGTGGCAGTGCTAGCGTTCAGCGCGATTCCCTGGACCCTGGCAGAGGCTCAAACTTCAGGACAGAACCCGCAAACCCAACAGGCCCCGACCAACGATCCGGACGCTGGCCAGCCCAAGGCTGGCGATGTACAAAATGCTCCGGCCCAGCAGCCGGCAGCGCTTCCGACCAAGGACGATGACCAGATCAAGCATGACGGCGGCAAAAACGACGTCGATGCCGTAGGCAACCGCAACGTGGGCTGCGGGCGAGGCGTGGGGAACTGGTACACGGTCGAGGGTCAGGTGGCGCGCGGACGGCAGTACGCGCAGATGATTGAGTCCCAGGTCAAACTGATCAACGATCCAGTCATAACCGAATATGTAAATCGCGTGGGGCAGAACATCGTGCGCAATTCCGACGCGCAGGTTCCGTTCACGATCAAGGTGATCGACTCCGACGTGGTCAACGCAATGGCGCTGCCGGGCGGATTCTTCTATGTGAATTCCGGCCTGATCATCGCCGCAGACGAAGAAGCGGAAATGGCGGGCGTGATGGCGCACGAAATTGCCCATGTCGCCGCCTGCCACTATGCACGGGAAATGACCCGCGCGAACCTGCTGCAGATGATGTCGTTACCGGCCATCTTCATGGGCGGCTGGATCGGCTACGCGGCCTACGAAGGCATGGGGCTGGGCATTCCGCTGACTTTCCTGCATTTCTCGCGTGGATTCGAGGCGGAGGCGGATTATCTGGGCATCGAGTACATGTATCGCGCCGGATACGATCCATCGGCCTTCGTCTCATTCTTTGAAAAGATTCAGGCGATGGAGAAGAAGAAGCCGGGAACACTGTCGAAGGCATTTGACACGCACCCGCAGACTCCGGATCGCATTGAGAAATCGCAGGAGGAAATCCGCAAGATTCTTCCGGCTAAGCAGGAATACATCGTGACTACGTCGGAATTCGACGAGGTCAAGGCGCGTCTGGCTTCGATCGAGAACAAGCACAAGCTGCTCGACCAGAAGGACGGGAATAAGCCCAGCTTGCGGCGGACGGCAAACTCCGGCGACAACAATGGCAACGGGCAGAGCGATGACGATCGTCCGACATTGAAACGGCGGGATGATTCCAATTAGGCCGTCGTTTCTATCAGTTTCGCTTTCCACCGGCGGCTTCGGCCGCCGGTTTCGTTTTGCAGGATTTTAGTGGGGTCACAAGATTCTGTGATTCTAATCACAGATTGCTCTTGAGATCGGAAATAGGCTCCGCTATGTTGGACGCTGGACCGCTTTCGAGAGTTCTTGGGTGAGATTTCTTGCTGTCATCCTGAGGTCGGCGTTTTGTGCGGACCCGAAGGACCTATGCACTTGCTGGCCACGCAGCGCTGCAGAAAACTGCATAGGTGCATCGCCGCAACAGAGCGGCTCAGGATGACAAGGGCGGGGAAGGCTCGAATAATATTGGAAGCGGCCGGGGTTGTTTCTTGGAACGGGAGACGCGCTCATGCCAGAAAATACACTGACTATTACCGACAATCGCACCAATAAAACCTATACCGTCCCCATCGAAAACGGGACGATCCGGGCGATGGATCTGCGCCAGATCAAGTCCGGTCCCGAGGATTTCGGATTGATGACCTACGATCCGGCCTTCATGAACACGGCATCGTGCAAAAGCGCGATTACGTATATCGACGGCGACAAGGGAATCCTGCGCTATCGCGGATACCCCATCGAGGTCCTGGCGGAGCGCTGCACGTTTCTGG
Organism: Candidatus Sulfotelmatobacter sp.; assembly: GCA_030039195.1. GTDB lineage: Bacteria > Acidobacteriota > Terriglobia > Terriglobales > Acidobacteriaceae > Sulfotelmatobacter. The sequence continues at coordinate 3,005 of JASHQK010000621.1, read as the reverse complement.
AAGTTGCGTATTTGCTGCTATACGGCGAGCTGCCGACGGAAAAAGAATTGAAACAGTGGGTGTACGACGTTACGCACCACACGATGCTGCATGAGACCACGAAGAAGTTCATGGAAGGCTTCCGGTACTCGGCGCATCCCATGTCGATGTTCGTGTCGACGATTGCGGCGCTGTCGAGCGTCTATCCCGATGCGAAGTTGGTGCGCAGTCAAGCCGACCGGCTGCACCAGACCATCCGGCTGATCGGGAAGGTGCCGTCGATTGCGGCGATGTCGTACCGGCATAACGTTGGTTTCCCCTATGTCTATCCCGATAACGACCTGAGCTATACCGAGAATTTCATGAACATGTTGTGGAAGATGGTCGAGCCGAAGTATGTAGCGCATCCGGCGATTGCGCGCGCGCTCGATATTCTGTTCATCCTGCACGCCGATCATGAGCAGAACTGCAGCGCGAATGCCATGCGGGCTGTGGGCAGCTCGGAGACCGATCCCTACCTGTCGGTGGCGTCGGCAGCATCGGCGCTGGCGGGGCCGCTGCACGGCGGAGCGAATGAAGAAGTGCTGCGCATGCTGGATGAGATTGGATCGAAAGACAAAGTTCCGGCCTACATCAAGCGAGTGAAAGAAGGCCAGTTCAAGCTGATGGGATTCGGCCACCGCATCTACAAGAACTATGATCCGAGGGCGAAAATCATCCGCTGGAGCGCGGAGCAGGTGTTCGAAGTCACGGGACGCAATTCCAAGCTCGACATCGCGCTGGAGCTGGAGCGCATTGCGCTGGAAGACGAATATTTTGTGAAGCGCAAGCTGTATCCGAATGTCGACTTCTACTCCGGGATTATGTATCAGGCGATGGGCTTCCGGCCGGAGATGTTTACCGTGCTGTTTGCGATTCCGCGCACGGCTGGCTGGCTGGCGCAGTGGGAGGAGCTGATGAAAGATCCGGAGCAGAAGATTGCACGTCCGCGCCAGATCTATACCGGATACGGCGAGCGCGAGTTCATACCCATCGACAAGCGGACGCCGGTGCCGATCCCGGCGGAATACCCGGCACGGTAAGGGCGCGTTCTCCCTGTTATTGACAAGTCCCCACTTCCGGCAAATCGGCCAGAAGTGGGGGCACCCCTACCAGTTTTTCTCTCAAAAGAAAATCAATCAATCCGCTCAGCGCCTACGCCGGACGAGCGATATTTTGTTATGGGATCTGTCTGTTAGCCGCGGAGCGGCGGGATGGGAAAGCCCGGCACCCTTCGACTCCGCTCAGGGCAGGCTCCAGTGACGGAGTTCATGCCGCAATCGCGGAACCGAGTCCCGTCAGGGACGGCACGTCCTCCGACCTCATCCGAACACGAATTGCGGATCGTATTCCACGCCCGATTTCCGCAACCACGAGACGAATTCATCCTCAAACGAATGCTTGGCGTGATGTTCGGGCTGATGTTCGATGTATTTCCTTACAGCTTGAACATTAGACGCGCTCACGCTGAAGGCTCCGTACCCGTCTTGCCACGCAAAATCGAATCCGTGTTCCCCCAGCCATCGCGAGGAGTTCGCTTTGAGTACTTGCACCGCTTTGGCCAACGGCACGGTGGCGGGCAGGGCAATCAACACGTGAGCGTGATTTGCCGTGCCTCCGGCACAGAGAACCGGAATGTCGTGTCCCTTCCCAATTCCGATGAAATAGCGAACGAGATTTTCGCGAAGATCATCGGGGATCGTGTTGCGGCGTTCTTTTGTACTAAAGATGCAATGGACGAGAACGTTGGGATAGGTATGTGCCATGGTGGCGTCCCTTCGGGACTCATTCTGTTCTTACGACGTTTACCCGGCGCTGGAGCCTGCCCTGAGCGAAACCGAAGGGTGACGGGCTTTCACATTCCGCCGCTGCGCGGCTGCGGTGCTGGTCCATCGTACAGATCAAGGCGTGCATCGAGTTTCGAGGCGGGCTGTCGCACTGCGCAGCTGGCGCATCAAGTCTTTCAGGTTCTCGTCACTGCGGTCTGTGACGAACAAACAATTCCACAGCAGGGCGAGTGATCATCATCGTGGTCCGTTCCGAAAGGGGAATGCAGGGGAATCAATCAGGTCGATGCTTCAGACAAGAAAAATGCCTCGCAGATGACGAGGCATTTTCGATCTGATTCTCGCGGCGGAAACTTACGCAGCGTGTTCGGCGAGTTCCGCCAAGTGCGCGCGATAGTGCTCGGGCGACGTGATTACTTTCATTTCCTGCCAGTCGTAGGGAAGCTCTTTACCGCAGTCGAGGCAAGCGACATAGGTCCCGGTCAGAGCGGCGGCTTGGGGGCGGCGCCGGGCATGGCGAATTGTCACTGGAAAGCTATAGCGTGAATGTCTGCAGCCGAAAACAGCATCATACAGTTTGCCCAACATACCCCACCTCCCACATGCGGGATGGTTTTCCCGCGAACCTGATGAACTCCCCTGGGAAACCCTTACTGCGGCTTCATCTACTTAGATTCATCTGTGGGGCAAAGGGTTTCGGTTTTCGCAGCGGTTCGCATGGCGAATGTGACGAGAATCAACAACTGCTTTGGCGGGAGGTGGTTAGCGGTGCTGAAGATATTTCTGGCCTGGCGACGGAATCAAGAACATCAACCCGGGAAGGAGTCGAATCGCTAGAGACTACTTTCTCATGAGCAAAGCTGCGTGACTTCTTGGGATGGATGGGCGTTCGGAGATAGTGAACTGCGCAGCGTGGGCTGCGTTCAGTTCGTCGTCGAACTTTTTTTGGTTTACGTGTCCGGAGGGTTCCGCAAAAAGAAGTTGTGCGCCGGGTTTGGAAACCTCCGCAACTTCGCGGAAAAACTTGTTGGCGTCGGGAAACTCGTGGACGACGGCGAAGGCGAGTATGAATTCGGCCTTGCCAACGAGGTCGTCGATTGCGAGCGTATCGGCCGCGCTCGCGCGCGCCTCGATGCGATCGAGCAGCCCCGCTTTTGCCGCACGCCGCTTTAGACCTGCGATCATCTTCGGCTGCAGATC
>JASHQK010000620.1 GCA_030039195.1 Candidatus Sulfotelmatobacter sp. | reverse complement strand
TCCAGATCGATCTGCGTGAATTCTGGCTGGCGGTCGGCGCGCAAGTCTTCGTCGCGGAAGCAGCGCACGATCTGAAAATACTTGTCGAATCCCGAGATCATCAGAATCTGCTTGAACAGCTGCGGCGATTGCGGCAGGGCATAGAACGTCCCCGGCTGCACGCGGCTCGGCACGAGGTAATCGCGCGCACCCTCTGGCGTCGAACGCGTCATGAACGGCGTTTCGATCTCGAAAAATCCCTGCGACGACAAATAATCGCGGATCGCTTTCGAAACCTTGTGCCGAGTTTCGATGTTGAACTGCATCACGTCGCGCCGCAGATCGATGTAGCGATATTTCAGGCGCGTCTCTTCATTGGTCAATGCCGTATCGGATGGCAGAAACGGCGGCAGCTTCGATTCGTTCAGAATGCGAATCTCATCGGCCACGAGTTCGACTTCGCCGGTGGGAATGTTCTTGTTGACCGTGTCGGCATCGCGCAGCTTGACCGTGCCGATGGCCGCGATCACGAATTCGTTGCGCAGAAGTTCGGCTTTTTCATGGGCCGCTGCATTCACTTCGCGATTGAAGACGACTTGTGCGATTCCGGTGCGGTCGCGCAGGTCGATAAAAATAATGTTGCCCAGGTCGCGCCGCCGGTTGACCCATCCCATCAGCACGGCTCGTTTGCCCGCGTCCGACGGACCGAGCGTGCCGCACATCTGCGTGCGTCGCAAATCTCCCAGAAAATCCAGCAAAGTTGAGTCCTTACAGTGAGAATGTGGCCGAAAGCCGAATTCCAAATTATAAACGCAGGGTTGCAGCAAGGTCTGCCCGACGATCGCTTGCGTGCGTTTCGACGCCACGTCCAAAACTTCGTGCTATAGTTCGGCTAATGCTTGGGGCCGGTGGTGTAAGCGGAGCACAGCTGCGAGCTGGCTTGGGGCCACTCCCCTCGTGGTAACGCTCGCTGGCAGGTGCAAGTTCAAATCTTGCCCGGTCCATCGGGGAGCCAATCCACGTTGCCCCCCGTCCGACTCATGTTCGTTGAGCGATTCCTTCCATGAACGCGAGCCATGTCTTGGCATCTTCGCTGATTTCAAATTTCACTTCGTACCTGCTTGGCGAAAGAATTTCCGTCGTATATCTCTGCTTCACAACTTTCCCTTCGTAGGATGCCTCGCTTTCCCATATCCACTTATCGGCAGTCAGCGTGCCGGTCGATCGGATGTGGCGTCCCTGGCTGCTGAAGGCGTCGAAGGTATACACCTTCCGCTCGATGTCGTAGCCCATGATGAAAATTTCCTGCCCGTCGCCGCCAAGGTCGGCGGGCATCTTGAAATCCCAGTGGCCGACGACGAAGAAGTTTCCAGCGAGCCATTCTGTCTTGTCCGTCCAACTGAACGGCCCGCCCGTTCCCCATGGTCCAGGCGGGATGTTTCCCTCGACAATCCATGATCCGACAAAGTAGCCGAGCTTTCCGACTTCGGGGCTGGGTTTGGGGATGGTAATTTTCATTTGGCAACCGGCGTGGATCGGATCACGATCTGATCCAGGATTTCTACAACGTTCCACAAGAATCCCTCGAGCATTAACAGCTTACCCACAATTTCGCAAACCCCTTCGCCCAATCTTCGTTCCCGCCCTGATAGAAGTCTGAAGTCGGCGGTTTGAATTCTGGGTTCTGCTGCGTCATCCCGAAGGCCCGCGTTTCTTGCCAGCGGGCCGAGGGATCTCGCGCGCAGTACCGTTAGACTCCGCGCCAGATCCCTCGCTTCGCCTGAAAAACGGCTGGGCTCGGGATGGCGCCATCAATCGATTGACGCAATATGCGGACCCTGTTATCGTTCGTATTTTATTCGCCTATAGAGCGAGCCCCAGGCATCACAGTTTTTTAAGATCATGGCCACATCTGAATACACAATCAGCACTCTTCCCGCGAACGTAGAAGCCGAACGCTCGATCCTCGGCGCTATCCTGCTCGATAACTTTGCCTATAACCAGGCCGCCGAGCATCTGCGGACGGAAGACTTCTCGCTCGACTCGCACCGGCGCATTTACACCCGCATGGTCGATCTGGCCGAATCGTCGCGGCCGATCGACATGATCACACTGATCGAGGAGCTTGAACGCCATAAAGACCTGCAGGCCATCGGCGATGTCGGCTACGTGTCGAGCCTGATCGAAGGAGTTCCTGAACGGCCGAGCATTGAGCACTACGTCAAGATTGTCCGGGACAAAGCTCTGCTGCGCGGTCTCATTTCTGCTGCGAACACCGCGATTGCGCGCGCCTCCGAGCAATCCGATGCCGCCGACGAAATCCTCAGCGACAGCGAAGCCGCCATCTTCCAGCTTTCCGAGAAACGCATCGGCCGCGGTTTCATGGGCGTGCAGGAGATCGTCCGCGAGTCCTTCGGCTCGGTCGACGCTCTCTTGCAGCGCGGCCAGCGCATCACCGGCTTGGCTACTCATTACAGCGATCTTGACGAAATGACGAGCGGCCTGCAGCGGTCGGATCTGGTGATCATCGCCGCGCGGCCGTCCATGGGCAAAACCGCTTTTGCCATGAACATTGCCGAGAACGCTGCCATCGAAGATCAGCAGGTGGTCGGCGTCTTCTCGCTCGAGATGTCGCGCGAGGCGCTCCTCATGCGTTTGCTTTGCTCGCAGGCCCGGGTTGACGCGCACAAGATGCGTACCGGCTCGCTCTGGCAAGACGACATGAAAAAAGTTGTGCGCGCGATGGAGCAGCTCGCCCACGCCCCTATTTACATCGACGACACCCCCGGTATTTCGATCAGCGAGATGCGCGCCAAGGCCCGTCGGCTGAAGCAGTCCCAGGGCCGGCTCGACTTGATCATCGTCGATTATCTGCAACTCATGTCCGGCGGAGGCAAGCGCTTCGAGAATCGTACCCAGGAGGTTTCCGCCATTTCACGCGGCCTCAAAGCGCTGGCAAAAGAGCTCAGCGTGCCGGTCATTGCGCTCTCGCAGCTCAGCCGCGCTCCCGAGAGCCGCGGCGGAGATCATCGTCCGCAGCTGGCCGATCTGCGCGAATCGGGCTCGATCGAGCAGGATGCCGACCTGGTCGTGTTTATCTTCCGCGAGGAGGTCTATCGCCAGGATGATCCCGAACTGCAGGGCCGGGCAGAGATCATCATTGCCAAACAACGCAATGGTCCCATCGGCAAAATCCGCATGGCGTTCCTGAAATCCTGCACCCGGTTCGAGACCATGGTCGACGGCGGAGTCGATTCTGACGAGTGACCGGAGCGCCACTTTGCTCTGAAATGTAGTCAGGTAAATCCTGTAGCACTGGCGGGATAAATACCGTAGAACCTTATGGTTGCATCCGCTGAACTCCAGAGCATCGAGACCTGTGGAAAACTTTGTGGAATTGAAAATCGTCCTGAAAATGCTTTTCACAAAAGACCGCTCGGTCGGTTTGCGCAGAGAGCCAATCAGCCCTTTAAATCGATGACTAGTAATCAGTTATGTAATTCACCTCGGATTAACAGAGAGCTGTCTCGCGCCCGCAACGCCGGTTTCGACTTTTGAGATTTGCACATTTTCGGTCTTCGACCCTCCCGCTTTTTCGCTGACTTGCAGGCATTGCGACTGTCGAATTTCTGCTGATGCTAAGCGGAGAAATGGATGGCTGCGCGCGCTTTCCCAGGCGAAACTTCTCCCAGCTAGCTACCCTCTCCTACCTTCAGGACGGCGAGAAAAGCTTCCTGGGGAATGTCGACCCGGCCGATGCGCTTCATCCGTTTCTTGCCTTCTTTTTGCTTCTCCAGCAGCTTCCGCTTGCGCGTGATGTCGCCACCATAGCATTTCGCCAGAACGTTTTTGCGCATGGCCGGGACGGTCTCCCGGGCAATGACCTTGGCCCCAACGGCGGCCTGGATGGCTACCTCGAACATCTGCCGCGGGATCAGTTCCTTCATCTTGGCCGCCAGCGCCCGGCCGCGTTCGTAGGCAAAATCTCGGTGCACGATCAGCGACAGCGCGTCAACCGGATCGCCCGCCACGAGAATGTCGAGTTTCACCATGGGCGATTCCCAGTAGCCGGCGAGGTGATAATCGAGCGAGGCATACCCGCGGGAAACCGATTTCAGACGGTCATAAAAATCGAGAACGATTTCATTGAGGGGTAACTCATAGTGCAACATCACACGCGTGCTGCCCACGTACTCAAACGTTTTTTGCTTGCCCCGTTTTTCTTCGACCAGCTTCAAAATCCCGCCCACAAATTCTTCGTTGGTTAGGATCGTCGCCAGAATCACGGGCTCTTCGACTTTCGCGATCTCGCTCGGATTCGGCCAGCGCGAGGGATTATCGACCTCGATGAGCGTGCCATCGCTAAGCGTGATCTTGTAACGCACGCCCGGCGCCGTCGTGATCAGATCAAGATTGAATTCGCGCTCCAGCCGTTCCTGAATGATTTCCATGTGCAACAGGCCAAGAAATCCGCAGCGGAAGCCGAAGCCCAACGCCGCCGAACTCTCCGGCTCGAAGAAAAATGACGAATCGTTGAGTCGCAGTTTTTCCAGCGCTTCTCGCAGTTGCGTATGCTCGTGGGCGTCGACCGTATACAGACCGGCGAAGACCATCGGCTTGATCTCTTCAAAGCCGGGCAGCGGCTCGATCGCCGGATTCGCTTCATCGGTGATCGTGTCGCCAATTTTCGTGTCCGCGACATTTTTGATATTCGCGATCAAGAACCCCGCTTCGCCCGCGCGCAATTCCTCCACGTCCACCGGCTTGGGAGTGAGCACGCCCAGAGCTTCCACGTCGAAGACGCGGTTGTTCGACCAGAGCCGGATTTTCTGCCCCTTGCGCAGCGTTCCCTGAAAGACGCGTGTCAGGACGATCACCCCGCGATACGAATCGAACCACGAGTCGAAAATCAGCGCCTGCAGCCGGTTTTCTGGGCTTCCCTTCGGCGGTGGAATGCGCTTCACAATCGCTTCCAGAACTTCGGGCACACCCTGTCCCGTCTTCGCGCTGATCAGCACGGCATCGGACGCGTCAAGCCCCACCGCGCTCTCGATCATCTCCTTCGTCCGCGGAATGTCTGCGCTCTGCAGATCGATCTTGTTGATGACGGGAATAATTTCGAGCCCATGATTGATCGCCAGATAGGAATTGGCCAGCGTCTGTGCCTCGACTCCCTGCGACGCATCCACAACCAGCAGCGCGCCTTCGCACGAGGCCAGCGAGCGCGAAACCTCGTAAGAAAAATCCACGTGCCCCGGCGTGTCGATCAAATTCAACTGATATGTTTGCCCATCCTTCGCCGTGTACATCATTCGCACCGCATGCGCCTTGATCGTAATCCCGCGCTCGCGCTCCAGGTCCATCGAATCGAGCACCTGGGCCTGCATTTCGCGCGCCGTCAACGATCCGGTCAGTTCCAGCAGGCGGTCGGCCAGCGTCGATTTGCCGTGGTCGATATGCGCGATGATCGCGAAATTGCGAATGTGCTGGGAATCCATGATGAGGGGCCGCGTTAAGTATCGATTTTAGCAGGCAGGCGTTCCTGATTCGGAACAACGCCAAATATAAGCGGCTGATTGTGACGGCGAACACAAGCTACGATTTCCGCTCAGATTCCGCCACGTCTTTGAA
>JASHQK010000058.1 GCA_030039195.1 Candidatus Sulfotelmatobacter sp. | reverse complement strand
TGTCTGGGATGGGCAAGCGGATGCGGAGAGGCGCATGCAGAATCGGCGGATCGGTTTTTGATGTTTCGGTCCCCCTTCCGGCCCTAAAGGGCCATGTGTTTGGGGTCCTTAACGCGGCCCTGAAGGGCCGCTCTTCCACGCTAAATCAGCTCCATTATCGTGCGCGCCAAGAGGCCGCTCTTCCACCCTAGATCGGGCCGCATTATCGTGCGCGGTAAGCGCCGCTCTTCCACACGAATTAGCCGCCTTAGGGCAAGAGCTGCAGCGGAAAATCGAGCATCGCGCTGGTCCCGGCTGTCGCCATCACGTTCACCTGCACGGGCCCCGTGAACCCGGCGCTTGAGGGCACAATGCTGGCAAGGCCATTCGCGTCACTCATCACGCTGCTCTGGCTCACGCTCAACATCACGGGCGTGGTGGGCTCATTGCTCGTACCTGCTGCCGGGCGCATCACCATCGTTTGAAAAGTAACGGCGGCGCCGAGAACCAGATCCGGCGGAGAAGCTGAATCGACCACGCGCACGACCAGCGGTTGAAATGCCGAGCCGGTAGAAATCTGTCCGCCGCCGGAAACCGTCTGCAGGTTCATTTGCGGGGGCGAGACGATGTTGAAATAAATCTGCTGGCAGGGCGCATTCGAGGGCGCGACGCAGGCATTCACCTGCGCTGCTGCGCTGAATTGCGCCAGCGAGAGCGAGACCGACGCGTAGCCGTTCGAGTTTGTCTGGGCACTGGCGGCGCTGAGGGTCCCCGAGCCGACCGCCACGGCGAAGTTTACCGTGGCGCCGCTTTGCGGAGTTCCATTGTTCAGTACACGCACAGTGATGGGAACGCTGAGGGTTGCTCCCTGAGCAATCCACGTATATTGCGCGAGCGCGCCGATGGCCGATGCCGGTTCAGTTGCGCTCAGGGTTGCGCTCACCGATTGCGCCGGATTGTAGCTGCCCGGCGCGAGCGTGGCGGTGATCGTGGCTGCACCGGAAATCGTGGGCGTAGCCCAGGTCGCAGCGAGTCCGCTCTGATCGGTGATCACGGAACAGGAAGACGCTCCCGCGCAGGCCGAGAGCTGCACTGAGTTTGTAGTACTCCAGGCAATGGTCGCGCCCGCGACAGCAGTGACGCCGTCGGCGGCGACGACGCGAACGCTGATGGGATTGGCGGCTTCGGTTCCAACCGGAGTCTGGGGATTCGATCCGTTCAGCAAGACGATGCTGTCGCTGGCCGCCGCGCCGTAGGTAAGCACGTTGGTAAGCGTGGTTGATCCTCCGGTCGAAGGATCGGTGAGCGAGATGCTTTGCGGTCCGTCGGCTTGCACCGGGGCGGAAATGATGACCTGTGCTGCACCGGCCTGAAGAAGGGTTGCGGCGACATTCCCGACCGTCGCGGTCAAGCGCGGCGAAAATCCCGTGCCCAGCACCGTGACTGGGCCGCCGCTCACCCCGATCCGCTGCGGAGAAACGGAATCTCCATACAGCACTTGCGCATGATAGTGATAGTCGGGACGGCCATCGCCGCGCAGGTCGGCGATGCCGATCAGAAAACTGGCCGAGCTCGCGATCTGCGCGTCAAGCCGGGTCATGGCAAAGTTGAGCGTGTTGAAGGAAGACGTGGTGAGAGCGGGAGGCGCGCTGCCCTCTGCCGCGGGCGCGGGCCACATCCCGATCACGGGTTGCAGTTTGGTTTCGCTGGGACTGACAGCCTCATTCAGCGCCGTAACCGCAACCGACATGCTCCGGTTGGCCTGAACGGGAAGCGAGAAATAGGCGACATCGCCATAGGTGCCGAGCGATCCCTGCCAGTCGCCAGCCTGCGGCACGGGTGCAGGATTCGTCCACGTTTCCGACTGCGCCCACGGGGGAAGCGGCTGGGCAGTTTCTGTCATAAGAATGTTCTGCTCGATGTCTTGCCCCGCTGTCAGCGTGATGGTGATCGGCTGCATCAGCCCGGAAGGAGTGACTTGATATGGAGCATACGGGCCCACTCCCTCTGACCAGGTCGGATTGATGGCTTCGACGGTCAGCTGATATTGCGCGCTGCTCCCGCTGGGAATCTGCAGTCCGCCTAGATCAAAAAATCCTTCCACGGTGGAGTTGCTCGATCCCCAGTCGCTGAAAGGATCTCCCATTGGATCATCGAGTCCGGTAATCGGATTGCCGGCATCGCCGGTGAAGAGAAATCCGGAAACTGAGGATGCGGCATACTGGCCGGATGGCTGGCCCGTCGTTGGGTTGATCCAGCGAGCCACGACATTCACGCCTTGCATGGCCTGTGCGGCGTTGCCGGAAGTGTCGGTGAAGAAGACCGAACCGTAGAGGCGGGCGGTCGCAGAGGCAAACACTTTCTTGCCAGAAAAGCTCGACTGATTCTGCGATGTTACCGGATATAAACGCGAGATCGCGGCCTGATCGTCCATGGCGAGCTGATAGGGATTCGGATAGCAGTTCGTGATCGGCACACAATAGGTCGAATCCATGTAGTGCATGACGGGGAAGCCGGCGTAGTAGTCACTGGTGGCGGTGGGATTTCCGGTGATCACGTTGAGGTTGAGCTGCGACCATCCCAAGCCGAGGACATTGCCGATCACCCGCACCAGACGATACTCGACATCGGTGAGCTGCGAACTCTGCTGAGCACATTGACCATTGATCACAATGAGAGCGTGCTGGTATGTGGCCTCGATGCCGAAATTGTCTGCACCGCCATAGACGGCGTTGTAAAAACACTCGCTCGCGTCACCTGCGCCCTCGCCCAGCAGAATGTTGGTCACCGAGCCATCTTCGTCATACACGACACCAATCGGCGTGTCAGTGGCCGAGGGCGTGATGTCGGCGGGCGCGGTGATCACTCCGTCGGAAACAGTAATGTTCGTGCCATTCACATCTTCGGCAAGCTGCCCGCCGCTGGTCGCGGTGAGAGCCGCGGTGGGAACTGAAGTCCAAATGCTGAACGCACTGGCGACGAAGCTGTTCGCCGTGGCATTGGGCAGAATCGGACTGAGGTCGCCTTGATCGGTGTAATAGGTGATGGCTCCCTGAGGCCAGATGAGCGGCTGACCGGTCACGGCCGGATCGAAGTAGGTCGTTCCCGCGATGAGATTCGGTCCGCCTGCGCGCGAAAGCAGGGCAAAGAGCAGAACGATGAAAGCTGCCAGGGCCAGCCTGAGAAGGAATGAACCGAGAGTACGTGCCACGCTATTCTGCATGGTCACGTCATGATTGTGCCAAGCCACGGTCATTCCTCCTCGCTGGCCCCCCGCACCGCCGAGGCGAAATCGCTCAGACGCACCCGCGATCTCCCACCAAGGACGGGATCTGTTCGGAAAGCCAAAATCTGTTGAGGAGAAAACCAGATGTTGCCGGAAGGATCGATGGCGAAGCGGCCCATCGCCCGGCCCACGCAACTGGTCAGTCCGACTCTGCTGCGCGGATAAAGCAACAGCAGGACACGCTCGCCCACTCGATAACGTTGTCCGCTCGACCACAACCCGATCCACTGTGTGATGGTGAGATCTTCGCCTGTGCGCGCGCCGCGCATCGCGGTTTCGACGTGGAACGTAATCATGACGCCGCTCACAGCCTGGCCGGGAATATTGGCGGAGGTGCGCGCGACGTTGATTACCGTTCCGGAAAATATGATCCCGGCAGAGCGCGCGAGTTGGGCAAAACCGGATGGGACGGAAGTGATCGGCCAATGCCGCGGCAGTGGCTGCGGAATGGGAGTGGGGAGAAACGGCGGGGAAGGTTTGATCGCAGAATCCGGAACAGAATCAGTATCAGCGCCGATCGCTTCGTTGGCACGCGCAGGCCCGGGCAGTGATCCGCTCGGAGTATTTCTTCCGACTACGGCTGATTGCGCCGACATCATCAAGGCCGACATCAGCCACGCGGCCGCGAGCAGACCAACACAGTTTCTCCCGTACATGGGGAAACCTCTTCGGTGGAGTCCGCTCGGAGGACAGGCAAAACCGGGGAGCCGGGGAAACAGCACACACTATTCTCCCTGGACAAGAAAAGTCAGTGACAAGTGTCACATCGGCTTGTGGATAAACGCGGTTGAATGAAAACGGCGACAGCGTCGGGTGGTAACGCTGTTTGACAAGGAAGAGATCCGAGAGCGCGCCATTGCGTTGCAACATCGCGACGCCGTTTGCGCGGATCGCCTGGGGGTCGAAAGCTTCTAAGCGCAGAGACCGGCTCTGCCGAGAATCCCACTTCTCGCAAGACCGGCGAGAAGTGGGGCACCCCACTTTCACCTTGCCTGGATGAGGCAAGAACCCAGTTTTTAGTTTCCGGAGGCAGCTGATGCTTGCACGGCGGGTGCTGGCAGCTCGTCGCCGCGGAAGAAGCGGGGATTGTCTTTCGGGAGCTCTTTGTTCGACGCGTCTTTGTAATTCTCGGCCTTCATCTCGGGCATGGCGATGAAGGGCTTCGAGTAGTCGTTGGCCGCGTTCCAGAACAAGAATCCGATGCCGCCTTTGGCGCGGGCAGTCTCGACCTGAATCTTGATGTATTCCGGCGAATAGGTTTTTGTGCGCCAATGGAATGCTTGCAGCCAGGGGCGAATCACGACGCCAGAACCTTTTGTGATGAGCATGAATCGGTCCATGGATTCGCCGATGAAGTGTGCCGGTTCGTCGCCGGGATGCGGAATGTTATCCATGCCGAAAAAGTGCGAGGGGTAGATCATCGGGCTGAGGACGTCGCAGTATTTCGCCATTTGAACGATATCCTGACCAGTGTGGGAGAGATCGACCTGGCGCTGCCACGCCATGACGCCGAAGACATCGAGTGACAGAAGAACGCCGGTGGGATGAAGTTCGGAATAAGCGCGTTTGAGGAAGCCGGCGATGACGTCGGAGCGCTGGGGACCGCGAGGCTGGGATGGTTTCGCGGAGCAGGGCTTCGGTGCGTCAACGGACGCGGTGCCGTCCCTATGGGACTCGGCCCCGTTCTTCGTGTGCACCCGGGACTTCCGTCCCGGGCTTTCACATCCCGCCCCTTCGGGGCCGGTGTTGGCCGCCTCAAGCTGCG
>JASHQK010000619.1 GCA_030039195.1 Candidatus Sulfotelmatobacter sp. | reverse complement strand
CTCTTGTCTCATTTTGAAACAGATGTCCTTCCGAGACACTCACGACAATCTCGTGCCAGGCGTAAAATGAATTACGCCTTTTTGTGATTCCCCGTTAACTGCAGTCCACCATTCTGAGGTGCAAGTAATGAGCGATTCTGTCGACCGGGCCATTTTCCCGCCGTACTCTTGCCGTGATTGTGGCAGCGACGTGGGCTTTCGCTCGCGCCGCCGCAATTTTGCCGAGCGTTATCTACTGCCCTTGTTCCTTCTGCAGCCGGTCCGTTGCGGCGAATGTTTTCGGCGCGATTACCGGTTGATTTTCACCCGCGTCCGTGAGCGCATGCCGGAGCCAGTCAAGATGCCACCCGCCAAACCGCCGGATGCGTCCCAGAGCAACGTTGCCTAGCTCAGTCTGGCACCGCTATACTTGGGAAGGTTGACTTGCGGCGGTAGTTGTCCGCGAGAGTGCGAGGAGGCCGTCTTCAGCAGTAGCGAGGACCGAATCCGGGATGGCGTGGCCAGTGCTGGAGTGGCCGGCGTTGGACTGGCGGCGCGCCCTGTTGTTCCGAAACGAACCTGCTCGCAACGTCCTTTGGGGCAGGCCCCACAACCTCCGGGCTGGGCAAACCGGCTGGCCGCAAGCTTGTTCTGCGTTCTTTTCCCTGCCGACTGCCGCCTGTGCGGCGAGCCTTTACTGAACGTATCCCGCTTGCCGGCGTGCTCCGAATGTCTGGAAGGGATTTCCCCGATCCGCGGCAAGGTCTGTTCGATCTGCGGTGAGCGCGTGCTTTCCAGCTACGCCGAGGCCGATGACGATGGGCTGATCCGTTGTCCGGTGTGCCGCCGCATCGAGCGGCCATTTGCCCAGGCTGTGGCTTATGGCAGCTATGACGACGCGCTGCGCGAGTTGGTTCACCTGCTGAAGTACAACGGCGTCCGCACCGCGGCGACGGTTCTAGGGCGTATGCTCGCCCAGGCCATCTCGACCTTGGAGCCCGCTTTCACCCAGAACCCAGTGCTGCTGGTCCCGGTTCCGTTGTACAAGGGCAAACGCCATCAGCGCGGATTCAATCAGGCGGAGTTGATCGCGCGCTACACGTTGAAGACTCTGCGGCACGCGCCACTTGAGCTTAGAACCGACATTCTCTTGCGCACCCGCGACACGCATTCGCAAATTGGCCTGACCAGCCATCAGCGGCGCGAAAATCTTCGCGGTGCCTTCGCGGTGGCGCGTGCCGAGGAAGTCACTGGCCGTGAAATTCTTCTCGTGGATGATGTCTATACCACCGGGACCACGGTCACCGAATGTGCCAGGGTTTTACGCCGCGCCGGGGCCGCTCAGGTCTGGGTCGCCACGGTGGCGCGCACGCTCAAGCTGGCATCTAAGTATGCTGAAATGGCGCCGCAGGAAACGGAGGAATCCGCGCTGGCAAGCGCGGCCGGAAGCTGAACGGGAGTTTCAAGTTTCGCCTTTCAAGTTTCGAGCGCGCAGAAACGTGGAAACTTTGAAACCTGTGAAACGATTCCTTATGTCGCACCGCATCGAACACGACGCCAACGCCCGGCACACGGGGAATCTCTATTCCCCGGCGGCACCGCACCGTCCGGGCGATGGCCATGCTCTGCTCGCTCCGGTTCTTGTACTGAACGCGTCCTACGAGCCGATCAACGTCTGTGCCGCTCGCCGCGCGCTTGTGCTCGTGCTCAAGGGCGTTGCCATGACCGAAGAAGAGGATGGTCACTTCCTCCACTCGGCTCGCGTCGCCATCCGTCTGCCTTCGGTCATCCGGCTGCTCGAATACCGCCGCATTCCGCATCAGAGCCGTGCGCTTTCGCGCAAGAACATTCTGCTGCGCGATCGCAACACCTGCCAGTATTGCGGAACCGTGCTGCCCTCGAGCGAGTTGACGCTCGATCACGTTATTCCCCGCTCCCGCGGAGGCTCGTCCACCTGGGAGAACCTCGTGGCCTGCTGCCATCCTTGCAATCGCCGCAAGGGCAATCAGCTGCCCGGCGAGGCTGGCATGAAACTGATGCGCGAGCCGCGCGCTTTCAATCTGCACACTAGCCGCCACATCATGCGCCTCATGGGCCGGTCTGACGACAAGTGGCGCAAGTATCTGTTCTATTGAGCGTGTGGCGCGGGCACTCCTGTCCGCGCAGGCGCGCCCCGCTGGAAGAGCGGCTGCTGGCACAGGCCAGCCCGAACGCCGCGTTCCGGTGGAAGAGCGGCCCTTCAGGGCCGTCAAACGCTCAACATAACCGGCCTTTAGGCCCTGCGTCCCCCGGCCCTGGGCAACTTCTGCGGACGCGTTCAGACCACTCCAGCTACACTATATGCGCCAAATCCTTATGCTCTCTCATGCCCCGCTGCACGGCAATCACATCCGCCTGGAACCCCTGGAGCGTCGGCACATTGAGCCTCTCGCCGCCGCTTCTGCGGGAGATCCTGCCCTCTATCGCTGGAGTCCCGTTCCCAGAGGAACGGAGGAAGTTGCGCGCTATGTGGAAACCGCCTTGGCCGCATGCGACGCCGGCAAGGCCCTCCCTTTCGCGACGGTTCGCCTCGCGGATGGCAAAGTGATCGGCTCGACCCGACTCTACAATTTCGAGTTCTGGGAGTGGCCCGCTGGGCACGCGCTCCATGGCCGCACCACGCCCGACGCCTGCGAGATCGGCTACACCTGGCTGACGCACTCGGCCATCCGCACCGCGGCCAATACCGAAGCCAAGCTGCTCCTGCTCACTCACGCTTTCGAGGGCTGGCAGGTTCTGCGCGTCTGCCTGCATACCGACGCGCGCAACGAGCGTTCCCGCGCCGCAATCGCACGCATCGGTGGTAAGTTTGAAGGGATTCTGCGCTCGCATCGCATGGCGGCCGACTACATCGCCCGCGACTCCGCCCGTTTTTCCTTTATCGCCTCAGAGTGGCCTGCCGCAAAACAAAGGCTGGTGCACCTTTTGGATCGCCCGGTTTTGAATCAAAGCACGCCCGATCCGAGTCTCCACGCACACTAGAGAATTTATCGGTCTGGCGTAGGGATCGTGGTTGGCGCATCTCTTCTAGCGCTGCGATGACTAGCCAGACCTTTAAGCGGCTTCAGCCGCCGAAGTGAATTCCTAATCTGCCTTAGCTTCTCCACTTCAACGTGACTGGGCCGGACATGGGATGCTTCATGGGCGCACCGGTTCGCTTGGCTTCGACATAAGCGGCCTTCAGCTGGAAGTACCACTTGGCGGGACGGTCGGCGTCATCGATCAGCATCAAATGCGGATTGTGCTTCAGGCCTTCGGCCTGCATCTCCATAGTGCGGCGATCCTGCTCCACAAATTTCGCGAAGACAAATTTCAGCAATTCGGTGCCGAAGGGCATCCAGCGGAAGATATTCCACGCCGCCACCACGTCGATGCGGCACTGGCTGCGCGTAATGGGCGTGACCGTGGTCAGGCTCGAAAACCAATACTTGCCGGCGCGAATCGTTTCAGTACGGATATTGGGCAGAACAAAATCGATGGTGGTCGTAATCGACTCGGCATCGGCGTAGAGGCGCAAGAGCTTGTAGGGTGCGGAGTTTGAGCTGGGTGTGTGCGCGCTCATGCGAAACCCGTTCGCAATCGGCTCGAAATTTTTCTGCTTTTCATGAATGCTGTGGCGCGAACGCCACCACCATGCCTGGTGCACGAAGGGGCCGTGTGCAGGGTCCATCAGCCCGATGATTCCGTGATCAATGGTCACCGGCATTTCGGCCTGCAGGTAGGCGAGTTTGTACTTGTCGCTGAACTTTTCGATCTGCGGCGCCGCGTCGGGGGCCTCGGCAGGTGCGCTGAAACCCGCCCCGGGCGGGCCGGGATCGGGAATGTACACCCAGATAAAGCCATCCTCCTCTTCGCAGGGATAGCTGCCGGCATAGATGCGGTCGATTCTCAGCGTTTGATCATGCGTGAGCGACGGGATTAACTGGCACTGGCCGTTGTGCACGTCGAATTGCCATCCGTGGTAGGGACATTCCAGATTTTCTCCATCAAATCTTCCGCTGTGCAAAGGCATGCCGCGATGCGGGCAGGAGTCGCGGAGCGCGAACGGTTGTCCGTGGCGGTCGCGGCCGACGACGAGCGGGATTTCGAGCAGCGTAGCTTTGCACAAATGATCGCGATGAACGCGATCGGCCGGAAGCGCGCGGTACCAGAAGCCGGTCAGCAAAAGCGTGTCTGTGGTCTGGCGCTGTGGGAGATCGAGTTCGGGCATAGGCACAGCCGCGAATTTTGGCTGATTGAAAGCTTATGCTAGCATCCGCTGTCCTGCGCAGAAAGGACAACCGCGCGGAGCGGAGCATTCTATCCGGAGAGTCCTCGGCTGAAGGCATGGAATTCATTGGACATTTTCGCAGGCTGACACCGCTCCAGCGAAATACCTTCCTGGCGTGCTTTCTGGGGTGGTCGCTGGATGCATTCGACTTTTTCATTCTGATTCTGTGCGTGAATGCCCTCGCGACGCAGTTCCATGAAAGGGTTTCGGCCATCAGCCAGGCGATCTTCTGGACGCTCGCCATGCGTCCGGTCGGCGCGTTTCTGTTTGGCATGATGGCTGACCGGTTCGGGCGTCGTCGCACCCTGATACTCAACATCATCACGTACTCGATGTTTGAGCTGGCTTCCGCCTTCGCGCCCACGCTCAAGATTTTTCTGATCACCCGCGCGCTATTCGGAGTTGGCATGGGCGGCGAATGGGGCGTGGGTGCGGCCTTTGCATTCGAAACTCTGCCGGCTGAGGGCCGCGGATTTTTCTCCGGCTTATTGCAAGAGGGATATGTCGTCGGCTATCTCATGGCGGCCGTGGTCTATGGAACTCTGTTTCCGATTTTTGGCTGGCGCGGCATGTTCGTGATCGGAGCAATCCCGTCCGCTCTCGTCATCTACATGCTCATGAAAGTAGAGGAATCTCCAGCCTGGCGACAGGACCGCGTGGTGCGGAACACCTTGTGGCGATTGCTTTGGGATATTTTGTCTCACGCTGGCCTGTTCGCTTTTCTCGCCCTACTCATGTTCGCTTTC
Source organism: Candidatus Sulfotelmatobacter sp. (assembly GCA_030039195.1). GTDB lineage: Bacteria > Acidobacteriota > Terriglobia > Terriglobales > Acidobacteriaceae > Sulfotelmatobacter. The sequence continues at coordinate 989 of JASHQK010000619.1, read as the reverse complement.
AATTCCTTCAGCCACGGCACGCAGGATCTCTATCCGACATTTCTGCAACGAAACCTGCAATTCACTCCTGGGACCACAAGCATCATCGTCATCGTCTACAACGTGGGCGCCCTGTTGGGCGGAATTCTCTTCGGCACGTGGTCGGAGCGGTTCGGACGTCGTCGGACGATTGTGCTTGCGGCCCTGCTGGCGATTCCCGTGATTCCGCTCTGGGCGTTCTCACACAGCGTGGGCGTGCTCGCGCTGGGCGGTTTCTTGATGCAATTCATGGTGCAGGGCGCATGGGGAGTCATTCCCGCTCATCTCAATGAACTGTCGCCGCCTGCGGTAAGGGCAACGCTTCCCGGACTTGCGTATCAGGTTGGCAACTTTCTTTCGTCGTGGAACGCCGTAATTCAGGCCAAGCTGGTCGAGACACATTTTGGGGGAAGATTTCCTCCAGTGCTGGCCGGGACCGTGCTGCTGGTTGCGGCTCTGGTGGCCGTAGTCACGCTAATCGGCAAGGAGCAAAGAGGCATGGATATGACAAAAATGTAGCGGCCTTGCCGGTTCCTCTTGCGCGCAAGCCAAATCGATATTTTACGGAGTGTGCAAGATTTGTCATATTGCGTCGTCTGCCGTGACGATCGTCATTGTCAGGAACGAGATTCCTGTGGTACGGTAATTGAAATTTTCACGCCTTCGTTGATTTATTCCAAGGTTCATCTCGCGAGTTGTCGCGCGAATGCGTGCACCTGAGGCGCCACCATGAAGGAAATCATAGCTACTGTTCCGTCCGGCGAAACCAGTGAACGAGAGGGCTTCGCAAATCGAAAACTGATCCGGCCCATCCTGCCGCGCATGGAAAATCACGGCAATCACACGCCTGCGCCGGCGCCGCTGCAGGAGCGGCGCGAGCGCCCCGAACGCCATGATCGTCCGGAACGGATGGAACGTTCTTTGGGCGGCGGCGGAAAGAAGCCGGCGCCACCCGAGCAGACCAACGCCGA
>JASHQK010000618.1 GCA_030039195.1 Candidatus Sulfotelmatobacter sp. | reverse complement strand
CAAACCTCGTTGAGCAACTCGTCGCGGCTGATGACGCGCTCCGCATTCTGTAACAGGAATTGCAGCGTCTTGAACTCCTGGGCGGTCAGGGTAATGAGTTTGCCGTCGCGTTTCACTTCCATGCGAGCCACGTCAACGGTGACATTATCGAAACTCAGCAGCGTCTGCTTGGCAGCTGGTGCGTTGTGCCGCAGTGCAGTGCGAACGCGCGCCAGCAATTCGCGCGGGCTGAATGGCTTGGTGACATAGTCGTCGGCACCGAGTTCCAGCAGCAGAACCTTATCGGAAACGTCGCTGGCAGCGCTGAGAACAACAATGGGCAGGTTGGGCGAAAGAGCTTTGATCTGCCGGCAGACATCACGGCCCGACATTTTCGGCAGGCGCAGATCAAGAATCACCGCCGTCGGTACCGTCTTCTGAAAACTCTCCAGCCCCGACATGCCGTCGGAATACGTCTCCACCAGATATCCTTCCGCTTCAAACAGACGCCGAAGGGCTTTTTGGACGGCGGGATCGTCTTCTATGACCAGAATGCGTCCCAGCGCACGGATCACAGTCTTTTCTTCTTTTTGCGGCATGCCGATTGGCATTCCGGCCGCCCCAGTCGTATTTTCGTTCATTCGCAACACAGCTCCCCTCCTTGCACCTCGACAATCAGGAGACTATAAGTTGCGCTGCCAATCAAAGCAATATCGCCTAGTTGACAATATTTTTACATTTTTCTTACAAGTTTAAGCATTTCACGCGGCTGGACCGGATTGGCTCGGACATCCGTCGCGCCCCAAACATAATCGGGGCGCAGACTCTTCAGCCTGCGCAGTTGCACTTTCGGACATGAATTGGCAATTCGCTAACCCTGAGCTGTTAGCAGAGGTGGGGTGGATCGAATTTTTTCTCACTCCTGCGGATACACGAGAAACTGCTCCAGTTTCCCTTCCGGATACGTGTATGTTGTCAGTCTCAGCGTCCGCGTGGGATACACGATCCGAAACGACCGGAATGTCATCCCGCCGCGCAAGCTCATCTCAGTCTGTTGGAAGGTGAGCGGCTCGCCGAGTGGCCCCAGGCTGTTTTTGAAATCGGCGACGGCTTGGGTGTCGAAATAGGCATCCAGATTCGGCGCCAGACGGGCGCGGTCCAGTTCGCCCTTTTGCAGACTGCGGTACATCGCGAGCGTTTCCTCTTCTGCCGCAGTCCGCTTCTGTCCTGCAACCGTCGACGCACTCAGCCGAGCAATTTGGGCTGCCCCGCTGGCCATGTGATTCGTAAGCACCGCCAGGGCTACGCCGTCATCCACCAACACTTCGTTGTCCGACACAAACCCCGTGACCTCGCCGCCGTGAGAGATGTCGCGCCGCCCATCCAGGTCTCCCACAAACACACCGAGTCCGTAATGTGTTCCTTTGCCGTCTTTGAGTTTCACCTCCGTGAACATCTCCTGGTAGCTCTCGGGCTTGAGCAAACTTCGCGCAATCAGGCTCTCGTCCCAAAGCGCCAGGTCGTGCGCCGTCATGGCCAGCTCGCCTGCGGCAAACAGCCAGCCGAGCCCTTCCCTCGGCGCCTGTCGCAGCGGCCCGAGAGCGAAACGGATGTACGGTGTCGCATCGGTCTGGGTCAGCTTCGCCTCATCCAGGTCCCACACGCTACGCATCTGTAGCGGATGAAAAATGTGTTCCTCCAGAAAGTCCATCAGCTTCTGCCCCGACGCCTTCTCCACGATCAGTCCGGCGACGACGTAGTTAGTATTGGAATATTGCCATTGCGTTCCCGGCTCAAAGTCCAGCGGCTTCTTCGCCCACCGGTCCAGGATTTCCTGCGCCGTCGTCGGCTGCTCCATCGGCTTCATCAGGTAATCCTCGGGCCAATAATCCTGATAGCCGCTGGTGTGGCTCAGAATCTGGCGAATCGTCACGTCGTCGCCCCGTGTTAGCCCCGGTACATATTTCCCCACCGGGTCATCGAGCTCCAGCTTTCCCTCTTCCTGCAGTAGGAGAATCGCCGCCGCAGTGAATTGCTTCGAGATCGATCCAATCGAGTAGCGTATATCCGAAGTCGCCGCCTTATCCGGATCGATGTGCGCCCGCCCATACGCGTGTGTGTATACCAATTTTCCACTCTGCACGACGGCCACGCTTGCTGACGGAACTCCACGCTGTTCCATTACTCCCGCCGCAATCGCATCCACCCGCGCCTTCATCAGTGGATCGATCGTATCCACAGCTTGCGCCGCGGTCCTCGCGCACACGGCGCACACGCTGAGCAGCACTCCTAAAGCTATCCGAATCTTGAACATTCTCACCAAGCCTCCGTTCCACTCAGGCAGGAATTCCAGAGTGTCAAAACACCCCAACCCAGTATCCTCGCTTGTAGACGATTCCTCTCCCATCAACACCGAGTTTCTTGACGATGCTCGTGCGCTGAAAACCGTCATGCCGATCACCGGAGTGAAATCTTAGGGACAGGCACAAGGCAAGTCAATGAAGCCGGAGAGTTCGGCTATTCCCGCAGTCGGCCATTGTCGATGGAGATCCGCAGATCTATCGTTGACTTTCCGCAGGGATCTCTTGAGCATGACCGCCCCGATTACGAAAGTTGACTCAGTTATACTTGGCCCTCTGCCTGGACGATCGTCGTTCGGAAATGCCCCCGAAGATCAAGTTCAGGTGCGCAGAGGCGTGAGATAAGTTTGAGCAAATGGATGACGTTTCGGTTTTCACACCACAGAAACGGAAACAGATTCGCGGGGAACTGATTACCGCCGCAAAGGAAGACCGGCGCGTCACTTCCGCCGCACATTTGGGTTCAGCGGCGATTGGGCGCGAAGACCGCTGGTCTGACATCGACCTCGCTCTGGGTTTGGCCGCCGGTGCTGATTTGAATCAGGTGCTGGTTGATTGGACTACGCGTTTGTATCGTGATTATGCGGCCGTGGCGAACTATGACGTTAGCCGGGGCAACATTTTGTATCGCGTATTCCTGCTCGACAACACTCTGCAAGTTGATTTGTCATTCTGGCCTTCCGGCGAATTGCGCGCGATCGGCTCAAAGTTCAATCTGATCTTTGGGGGTGCTGCAGAGCCGATTCCAGCACCCGTTCCCGATTCCAGGGACCTGATCGGAATGGCGTGGCTCTACGCGCTTCATGTGCGTTCGAGTCTTGCGCGCTCCCGGTTATTGCAGGCGGAACATATGTTGAGCGGAATGCGAGATAACGTGCTTGCGTTGATCTGCCAGCATCATGGTGTGGATGCT
>JASHQK010000617.1 GCA_030039195.1 Candidatus Sulfotelmatobacter sp. | reverse complement strand
CGTTTTTCAAAGCACTCGGCGATGCGATCGAGACCGGTCCCACCGGCAACAATCTGCGCGATCTCAGAATTCTGCTTGCATACTAAAGATAGCCCGAAAACGTGGGGAGCTGCCTTTTGTTCGCGCCCTTCGTGTCTGAGAATCTTGAACCACCAAGGACACGAAGGACGCCAAGGGAAACCATCTACGCGGTTTTCTTTTTCTGCTGCTGCATCTGCTGCATGGCCTCGTCCATGCCGCGCTTCATCTCGTCCATGGAAAGATCTCTTACGTGTGTTGCGATGGACTATTTGTGTCCGAACGGATCAGTGAGCCGTCCGTAGCGGTCACCCCAGAATTGGTCCATGACGGGCGCTTCAACCTGGGCGCCGGCTTTCACGGCGCGGTCGAAAGCGGCATCGACATCTTCGACATAGATGTGCAGGCCCGCAGGAGAGCCCTTCAGCGATTGGGGCGAGAGCGCTCCGAAGTCGGGAAATTCATCACTCAGCATGATGATCGAGTCGCCGATCTTGAGCTCCGCGTGCATGACCTTGCCGTCTGGACCCTTCATGATGCCACGGGACTGGGCGCCGAAGGCTTTTTCATAGAACTCAATCGCGCGGGCTGCGTCGCGCACGGTGAGAAACGGTGTCAAAGTGTGATAACCCTCAGGAATTGGTTTGACAGACATGAGGACCTCCTAGGTGGGGATCGAATTGGGGAGAGTTTACATCAAGCCAGGGCGATGTTGTGTCAAGGGGCGTTGAAAGTTCTGTACTCGCTCAATGGGACTGGTTCCAAAATGGCGTCATCCTGAGCCCGACAGTTCCTTGTTGCTGTTTCGAGAAATGGCCGGTCAGAAGAACCGGGTGACGCCTTCTTCCATCACGACGACCCGGTCTTCCACTCTGGCCGCGCGCGCTTCCTGATCGAGAAGCTGCAACGGTTCGTCAACCGGTTCATGCGAGAGGCGGAATGTGCCGTAGTGCATGGGGACCATCCAGCGCGCTTTGAGGTCGAGGAACGCGCGCATGGCGTCTGCGGGGCTGGCGTGCACGTTACGGAATTGCGGCGGGTTGTAAGCTCCAATGGGCAGCAGGGCGAGTTCGGGAGCGAGGCGGCGTCCGATTTCGCTGAAACCGGGGAAGTATGCGGTGTCGCCGGCGTGATAGACCGACTGTTTGGCGGCCTTCAAGACAAAGCCACCGAATCCGCGGTGCGAATCTTTCAGAATGCGAGCTCCCCAATGGCGCGATGGAACGTGCGTGATCGTGAGGTTTCCGCGCCGCGAACCCTTCCACCAGTCGAGTTCGATGATCTCGGAAAAGCCGAGGTCAGAAACTAGGTCGGTGACGTGCATCGGAACGATGATGGACGGAGCAATGCCGCGCGTTCGCAAGTTGTGATTGACGAGGGCGCGCAACGAAGGCCGGTGCAGATGATCGAAGTGAGCGTGGGAGACCAGGACCAGATCAATCGCGGGCAGGTCGGCGACGCGCAGCCCGGGGCGGCGCAGCCGCTTCAGGACAAAGAGCCAACGGGCAAAATTGGGATCGACCACGACGCTTTGTCCGCCGATCTGCAGGAAGAAACTGGCGTGGCCAATGAAGGTTACGCCCAGCTCGCCGTTGGTTACCAGACGTGGTTTATGCGTTTGTCCGTGGCGAGGCGTCACCGCCGAGTGCCGCACCAGGCGCCCAAATTGCGTCGCGCGTTTGCGCAGGGCCGGATTGCGAAGAGTCTGCCGAATCATTCTTGAAGTGGAAGTGGCGGTGTCAGTGCGCTCATATCATAGCTGCGCGAGATGGTGACGCCGCAATAACCAAATCGATGCTTTTAGAATCTTTTCACATTTTAGATGAAGCGCGGCAGCAGTGGGCTGCAATTTCATGCACAGACCGTCAGCGGGCCAATCCTTGGTAATGCCCCGACGCCAGCATTTTCGAATTCCAATCGCACGCCCTGAATCGCGAGCCAAAGATCGCAGCTTGACCTTCCTCAAGTTCGTCGTATCTAATCCGAAAGCATTCCACTTGCGGGATCTTTGACGACGAAGGAGAGACTGGGCATGCAAGTCGCTTTTCTTGGATTGGGCATCATGGGCCACGCAATGGCGACGAATCTGGTGAAGGCGGGGCACCAGCTCACGGTCTGGAATCGGGCACCGGGGAAATTGGTCGAGGGTGCCGGGCTGGCGCCCACTCCTGCGGCGGCGGCGCAGGGCGCCGAGGTGGTGTGGATGTGTGTTTCCGACACGGATGCGGTCGAGCAGGTCGTGTTTGGCAAAGAGGGCGCGGAAGCCTCACTGAGCCAGGGAACGATCATTGCCGACTCGAGTACGATCTCTCCTTCGGCGACGTTGAAGTTTGCGGAACGCGTGTCGGCGAAGGGAGCGAGCTGGGTCGATGCGCCCATGACGGGATCGAAGATCGGCGCGCGCGACGGCACGCTCGTGTTTATCGTCGGCGGAAACGAAGCCGATGTTGAGCGGCTGAAGCCTCTGTTTGCGGCCATGGGCAAGAAGATTTTCCGCATGGGCGAAACCGGCAAGGGGCAGGCGACGAAGCTCGTCATGAACCTGCAGATTGCTTTGATCTTTGAAGGCTTTGCCGAGGCTCTCACCCTGGGGACGAAGCTGGGCGTCGATCCGCAGCAGTTGATCTCGCTGGTCGAAGCGACCATGGTGCGTTCCGGCGTGGTCGAATACAAGGCGCCGTTCATTCTGCAGCGCGACTTCACGCCGAATTTCCCGCTGCGGCTCATGCACAAAGACATTCGCCTCGCGCTCGATGCCGCAAAAGAAGCTCGCGTAAAACTGCCCGGCCTGGAAACTGTGGAAGAGGTTTACGAGATGGCGACCGAAGACGGCAACCGGGACCTCGACTACGCCGCAACTCTGACCTTGCTGGAAAAGTGGGCGGGAGTGCAGGTGAAGGGCAAGGCCGCTTAGAACCCGTCGCTGCTGCAAAGCGATCCGATCCACTCGGAGGATGACAGTCTTACTTCCCATTACTGTCGTAATGCGCCAAAAGCCTCTATTACACAAGTATTACATTGCTCGTCTTCGCTCCCCTGTTAGCTTAACAAGAGTTTTTGCATCCGAAACTGACGAGAGTGGGGACTCAACTCCAATATGCAACTGGAAGATCTGCGGAAAGAGCAAGCCGGCAGGGAGGAAGTCAACTGGATAACGGCAATTTTTATGGCCGTATTTCACGTGGGGGCGGTGGCGGCATTTTTCTTTTTCAGCTGGAAAGCATTTTTCGCGGCCGCAGCGCTATGGTGGATTTCGGGCAGCCTGGGCATCGGCATGTGCTATCACCGCCTGCTCACGCATCGTGGATATAAAACCTACAAGTGGGTCGAGTATTTTCTGACCGTCTGCGCCACGCTGGCGCTGGAGGGCGGTCCAATTTTCTGGGTGGCGACGCATCGCATCCACCATCAGTATTCCGATCAGGACGGCGACCCGCACTCGCCGGTCGATGGCAAATGGTGGGCGCACATGGGATGGATCCTGATGGGCAAGTCGATGCATCACGACACGACTACGCTGGCCCGCTACGTGCCCGATCTCGCCAAAGACAAGTTTCATGTCTTCATCACGAAATACCACTACGTTCCGCAGATTATTGTCGGCGTGGGGCTGCTGGCGATTGGCGGCTTGCCCTGGTTGCTGTGGGGAACATTTTTCCGCACCGTGTTTGGCCTGCACTGCACCTGGCTGGTGAATTCGGCGACGCATTCCTGGGGCACGCGGCGCTTTGCCACGCGCGATCTCTCCACCAACAGCTGGTGGGTGGCTTTGTTCACTTTCGGCGAAGGATGGCACAACAATCATCACGCCCATCCGACCTCGGCCGCACACGGCTTTACCTGGTACGAAATCGACACCAACTGGTATGGCATCTGGGTTCTGCAGAAGCTTGGCTTGGCCTGGGATGTCAAGCGCATCCGGCTGGCCGACATCAAGCAAGGACTCGTGGCCGCGCCGAATGGGCGGCTGGTTGCGCCTCCTGAGCCGGCGGAATCCTGGGCAGCAGGAGATTAGTTCCAGCACAGTTCTTCAAGGTCCACAAGCCTCCGCTCCTATCGCGGAGGCTTTTTTGCATTCCAGAGACGAGAGCCACGCTGCTGCCTAACGTGTGCCCCTGAGCACGCGGTAGAATCGGGTCTGAAGATTCGATTATGCGCATCACGAGCCGACGCGGAACCATTGTTTTCTTCCTCTGTCTGGGCATCGGTCTGGTTGCGCTGGCCGTCGCGCTCAATGTGGGATGGATCATCCTGAATTGGCGCGAAGGTGTGTTGCTGGTTTTTGGAATCATCTTCTTCGCTCTGATTATCGCGGGCATGGTCGTGAATACGATTTTTCTGGTCCGCGAGGTGCGCCGCAATGAGCAGCACGACAGCTTCATCAACGCGGTAACGCACGAATTGAAGACGCCGGTGGCGTCGATTCGCTTGCATCTGGAAACGCTGCAGCGGCGCGAACTCCCTGAACCGCAGAAGCAGGAGTTCTATCGCGTGATGCTCAGCGATGCCGATCGCCTGACCACGACAGTGGAGCAAGTGCTGCGCGCGGGACGTGCGGGCGATAAGCGTGCGGGAAAAGAGAAATCAGAGGTCGATTTTCGGCAAATTGTGCGGGATTCGATCCAGTCCACGCGAACTCGCCATCATCTGGGCCCGGATGCGATTCGCTACAAGGAAGCGGTGCGCAACGGCGCTGGTCTGACCATCCGAGGCAACGCCGAGGACCTGCGAACGGCTGTCTTCAACGTGCTCGATAATGCCGTGAAATACTCCGGAAAGAAGATTGATGTGCGCGTGCACCTGGATGGCCATGACGAGGAGCGCATCGTACTGCGCGTCCAGGATCGTGGAGTCGGCATTCCTGCAGACGATATGAAACGCATCTTCCGGCGTTTTTATCGCGTGTCGCACCGCTCGCTCGCGCACGTGAAAGGAACGGGCTTGGGATTGTTTATCGTGAAGGCGATCGCGAAAAAGCACGGAGGCCGGGTATTTGCCGAAAGTGAAGGCGAAGGAAAAGGAACGACGGTCACGCTGGAACTGCCGAGGTCGGAAGCATGAGCCGGGTGCTGGTAGTCGAGGACGAGGCCCATCTGGCGCAGGGCTTGCGTTTTAACCTGGAAGCTGAAGGCTACGCCGCGGAAGTTGTTGGCGATGGCGAATCGGCGACCGACCGGCTGCTCGGCCAAAAAGAAAACTTCGACGTCGTTGTCCTCGATATCATGCTGCCGGGAAAAGATGGATTCAGCGTGGTTTCGGAGCTTCGCGCCGCGAGGAATTATGTTCCCGTGCTGATGCTTACGGCTCGGGGACGCCCGGAGGACGTGCTGAAAGGGTTTGCCTCGGGTGCGGATGACTATCTGGCCAAGCCATTCGATTTATCAATTCTGCTGGCTCGATTGCAA
>JASHQK010000616.1 GCA_030039195.1 Candidatus Sulfotelmatobacter sp. | reverse complement strand
CACTTCAGACCCTTCGCCTCTGACAACCGAAGCCCTGTAAAGCTGAGGACAGTGACAAACGTCTTTGCGGGTTCAGGCAACGCGCGGAGCATCACTTGAATTTCTTCTAGACTGTAAGCCTGCTTTTCGTGAGCTGGAAGTCCGCGCGGAATCTCTGACTCTATAACGGGATTGCTCTCAACCAACCCTTTACGCTTCGCGTAGTGGAATGCGCCCCGCAAGAAATTCCGCATATTTCGGTGCGTCGTGTGAGCACGTTGTTTTTCGGCAGTTGCGGCCTGCAGCAAATCGTCAATATCGGAGGTCCGTACTTCGCGCAGCTCCATTCCGTTGACGTGGTTTTTCAAGATCTGCCACATCCCCACAGCGCTTCGATAGGTGCTGGGTTTTTTGGTTTCCTGAACGCGTGGAAGGTAGGTGTGTTCGAGAAAATATGCAAGACGCGTACGCGATTCAGGCCGCTGCTTCATGGCATTGATCGGTGCGAGAATCAGATCCGCCGCTGCTCGTGCTGCGACTGCCACACCTGACTTCGCAATCAACTCAGGAGACAGATTCAGCTTTTGGGTTTTTTGCTTCTTAACGGTTAGACCGTTTTCGAGAACGGGTTCGTAGAATCGCAACAACCAACAATTTCCAACTTGCTTAATTTGACCTTTCTGCATGACGTGCCTCTCTCTGAAACATCAAAGAATATCATGCACAAAGACTATGCACAATATCAGTTTAACAGCATAAACACTAGCGATATACAAATTGATGTGATGTTTCCTAAACCGTTGGTCGGCAGTTCGACTCTGCCCGGGGCCTCCACTGAATTCCTGGAAACCCGCCGAAATTTACGAAAAAGATTCGCTTGCTGTCCGCGCAGCGCGCAAGTTCGTCGCCGCGATTGTCAGAATGATAGGATGCTTTCGCGATTCAGGGGCTGAAGGCGCAGGCGGTTCGTGCTTCCGTCCCTATTACGACTTCCTGCGATTTTCAGGCCTTTTTCATGTTGCTCAGATATCTTTTCTTGCATAAGGGGGGGCCGGGTGTTGAATAACTCACGACGCATTCCACTCATGGCATTCGCGGTAACGCTGGTCTGTCTTTTTGTGACATTGAATTGGGCGCGAGCGCAGGAAGGCTCCCCCACACTTGAACTGGCGAAACCGCCGGGTCCCGATCAGTCACAGCCGCCGCGCGTGATCACGCTTGCGGATGCGATGGAACAGGCGCGCAAGGTGGACGCCAGTTTTCACTCCGCGCTTACGGATGCGAAACTGGCGCGCGAGGATCGCACCCAAGCCCGAAACGCGATCCTGCCCACGATAAGCTATACCAGTCAGGCGCTGCTGACCCAGGGAAACGGTGGGCGAACCACGGTCGGGCGCTTTGTCACGAATGATGGCGTGCACGTCTATCGGTCGTGGGGCGTTTTCCATGAGGATCTGAGCCCTGCAAATTACCTGGGGACAACGTATCGCTCCGCCCGCGCCGCGGCGGCGATTGCCAAAGCCAAAACTGAGGTTGCCAGCCGCGGCTTGAGTGCTACCGTAACGAAGCTTTATTACGCAATGGCCGTGGCGCAGCGGAAATATGCGACCGCGCAAATGGCCACGGACACTGCCAGGCACTTCTACGAGATCACGCAAGATGCGGAACGGGTCGGGCAGGCGGCGCACAGCGACGTGCTGCAAGCCGAGATCCAATATCAGCAGCAGGATCAGGCTTTCCAGGACGCAAAACTTACCATGGAGTCGGCGCGGCTTGAGCTCGCCGTGCTGCTGTTTCCGACTTTGAATGAGAATTTCAGCATTGTCGATGACCTGGACTCGGCCGTGGCTCTGCCGACGTTTGCGGAAGCGCAAAAAATGGCGGCCAGCAAGAATCCGGATCTGCAGGTCGCTTTGCAGGCGCTTTACCAAGCCAAGGTGGGAGTGCAGGCGGCGAAGGGCGCGTTTTTGCCGGCATTCTTTACCGACAGCGTTTATGGCATCGAGGCGAATAACTATGCCCTACACAGCTTCAACGTCGAAGAGCCAAAAGCCGGAGTTTTGCCTAATTTAGGCTATTTCATCACCGTGGGTGTCAACATCCCGGTCTGGGATTGGGGGACGCTGCGCAGCAAGTTGCATCAGGCGGAATTCAAGCGCGAACAGGCGCAAGTGGAGTTGAGCCAGACGCAGCGGGAAGTTCTGAGCACGTTATACACGTCGTACAATGAGGCGAACGTGGCACGTGCGGCGGTGGAATCATCGCGGCAAACGGCAGATCTGGCAGCGGAAAGCCTGCGCCTGACGAACCTGCGCTATCGAGGTGGGGCTTCCACGGCGCTCGACGTGGTGGTCGCGGAAAACACCTTGACGCAAGCACGCAACGCCTACGATGATGCTGAGCTTCGTTACCGCGTGGCGTTGGCCACTCTTCAAACCGTGACGGGGAACTTCTGACAAGGGCTATGGGTTCGCTTGGGACTGAAAATCTGAGCAGTCCAATTTCGAAGACTTGCGCCGGGGATTCGCGGCGTCCGAGCCAGTGGTCGAGGGCCACAAGATTTCTGTTGGCGACCCTGCTACTGGCGAATCTCTTGCTCTGGCCGGCATGTTCCTCGAAAGAGGAGAAAGAACCTGTGCCGGTCGTGACGGTGCAATCGGCCACGGTCAAGAGCGAAACGATCGAAGCGACAATCCTCACGAATGGCGTTCTCTATCCGCGCGATCAGGTGTCGATCGTGCCCAAGATTGTCGGTCCCATCAAGCAGTTCTATGTGAACCGCGGCAGCCACGTACACGCGGGCGAAGTGCTGGCCACGCTTGAGGATAAGGACCTCAAAGGGGCGCTGACGGAAAGTCAGGGAAATTACCAGCAGGCTGAGGCTGGTTACAACAGCGCATCGCAGTCGGCCGAACGGGATCTGAAGATCGCGAAAGAGCAACTCGACGCCGCCCAGTATGTCTATGACAGCCGCCAGACCCTTTTCAAGCAGGGCGCCATGTCGCAGAAAGATGTGCAGGATGCGAGTATTGCGCTCTCGCAAGCTCGCAACCAATACGATCTGGCGGAAAAGCAATACACGCTGAAATCAGCCGAGGGACAACTCACGGCGGCGAAGGGAAAACTTGCGGCCGCGGAAGCCGATGTGAGTTACAGCACGATTGTGAGTCCCCTGGACGGGGTGGTCACTGATCGTCCGTTCTACCCTGGTGACACTCCGCCGAGCGGGTCTGCCATTCTCACCGTGATGGATCTGTCGAAAGTGGTGGCGCGGGCTTACGTGACACCGCAGCAAGCGGCGCAGTTACACGTGGGCGACGCGGCGTCGCTGATACCGGAGAATGGAACGGAGATTCCGGGGAAAGTGACGGTGGTGAGTCCGGCGCTCGATCCCAACAGCACTACGGTTCAGGTATGGGTGGAAACCGACAATCGCGGCGGGCGGCTCAAACCCGGAGCGACGGTCGCCGTGAGCATTGTGACCCAGACGGTGAAAAACGCTCTCGTCGTTCCGACTGCAGCCGTGCTGGCCGCTTCCGATGGTACGAACTCAGTCATGGTGATCGGCGCGGACCAGATCGCGCACGCTGTGGTCGTGAAAACCGGGATTCGCCAGGCAGACGAAGTGCAAATTTTGAGCGGACTTCAGGCCGGTCAGCAGGTTGTGACGCAGGGAGCGTATGGCTTGCCCGACGGCGCCAAGGTGACGATCGCAACCCCAGCCGAGCCGGGAAAAAACTCGGAACCGTAACTTCGATCGATGGCGAAATCCACCAACATAGATTCCAATTCCACGCAGGGGCAGAAATCCGACGCCGAGCGCTACTGGTTCGCGCGCGAACATAAGTCGATCATCTTCCTGATCATTGTTCTGGCGCTGGTGGGGGCGTATGTCGCATTCAGCATCCCGATCGCAGTTTTCCCCACTACCGATTTTCCGCGCGTGATGATTGCCGTCGACAACGGAGTCATGCCCATCGATCAGATGCTGGTGACCATCACCCGCCCCATCGAAGAGGCCGTGAGCGGAGTGCAAGGCATTCAGGACGTGAAATCGGTGACCAGCCGCGGGTCGGCTGAAATTGATCTTTATTTCAGCTGGCGCGTGGACATGTTTCAAACTCTCGAGCTCGTGAACTCTGCCGTCGGGCGGCTGGCGGGGACTCTGCCGGCGACCGCGAAGATCTCGACTGAGCGACTGGAATTCTCCAGCTTTCCCATCCTGGGCTATGGGCTGACCTCAGACAAAATCTCGCAGCAACAACTCTGGCAGATCGCTACCTACGATATGAAGCCGCGCCTGGCCAGCCTGAACGGAGTTGGGACAATTCTGATCCAGGGCGGCGAAGCGCCAGAGTTTCACATCGTGCCGGATCCCGCCAAGCTGCGGGTCGCGACAGTAAATATCTCAGACATTTTGTCCGCCGTGGACCGGTCGAACATCATTGAATCGCCGGGCCTGTTCGCGCAGAATCACAAGCTGTATCTGGGATTGATTACCGGGCAGGCGCACAATCCGCAGGAGATTTCCGATATTTTCATCAAGAACTCTGCTAGCGGCGGCCCGGTGCGTGTGGGGGACGTTGGGCAGGTCGTGCCTTCCTTTGAACCGCACTTCACCATTGTCACAGCGGACGGCAAGCCTGCGGTATTGATCAACGTCAATCGCCAGCGCGGCAGCAATACCATGCAGGTCGCGAACGAGGTAAAGGCCGAGATGGCGCGCATGGCAAAGACTCTGCCGCCGGGAGTCGAGATCAGCACCTTCTACGATCAGTCGTGGATTGTCGGGCAATCGATGAAGAGCGTGCGCGATGCGATCCTGATCGGCTTATTGCTGGCGTCGGCGGTGCTGGTCCTGTTTCTGCGCGATTGGGGCACTTCGTTCATTGCGGGGATGGTCATTCCCATAAGCCTGCTGATCACCTTCATCGTGCTGAAGCTCCTGGGCGAGAGCTTCGATCTGATGACGCTCGGAGGCATGGCCGCAGCCGTCGGCCTGATCATTGATGACGCAATCGTGGTGCTCGAGAACGTCACGCTGCATCGCGAAGCCGGCGAGGGCCGGTTCGAAGCAGTCGCCATGACATTGCGGGAGCTGGCACTGCCCCTGGTCGGCTCGACGCTGACGCCAATCGTTGTGTTTTTGCCGCTGATTGCGATCACGGGGGTCACGGGCGTCTTCTTCCGCGCCATGGCAGTCACGATCGGGTCCGCATTGCTGACATCGCTCGCGCTGGCGCTGACCTGGACGCCAACGTTGTGTCTTTACCTGTTGCGCACTCGTTCGGAACAGACTGACCATACTGATTCCGCAAAGGAGGGAGCAGCCGCAGACGATCCGTCCCTAGAGGCTCAGAGCAATTCGCCGCGAGACGACCGGCGATCCACCACGGAAATAAGCCGGCTATTGCAGGCCGAAGAAGAGCATTTGATGAAGGGATACTTCGGCAAAGTTATTCGCTTCTATGAAACATGGTTCCGGCGCAGCCTGAAGCATCCCATCTGGGTACCGATTCTGACCGTGGTGCTGATTGTGGTGTCGTATGTTTGCTATCGGCAGATCGGTTCCGATCTGTTGCCGAAGATGGACGAAGGCAGTTTCATCCTCGATTACGTCACGCCGCCGGGAAGCTCGCTGGAAGAGACCAACCGCATGATCACGCACATCGTTCAGATCGTGCGCTCAGCTCCTGAAGTGGCCAGCACTTCCCGCCGCACCGGACTGCAACTGGGACTGGCAGCGGTGACGGAGGCGAACGTCGGCGACAT
>JASHQK010000615.1 GCA_030039195.1 Candidatus Sulfotelmatobacter sp. | reverse complement strand
ATCTGCTTTTCGACGGTGCGCTCAACGAGCGAGAGACGGCCGTTCGAGTCCGGGCGCATGACGCTCTGTTCGGTGCTGGTTGAGCTGCCGTCCTGTTTCGTTATGCCCTCCCGCACCTCAGCGATCTTCCATCCGCCGTTGCCGTCCGGGAGCAGCGTGGATTTCGTCAATCGCACGGTGCCGTCGCTCTCTTTCGTTTCTCGCTGCTCGGTCTCGACCGCCGGAGAGAGACTTCCGTTCACGTCGGGCGTGAGCACGGTCGTATTGGTCACGCGCACACCAGTGCCGACCGGCTTCGAGTCTTCCAACTCGCGGCGCACGACCTGCAGGCTGCCGTTGGCGTCAGGACGGGAATCGGTGCGGGTGACTTTTTCTTCGCCATCCGACATCCGGCGCGATTCTTCCTGCGTTTCCTGAATCAAGGTGCGGTTGCCGTCGGTGTCCAGGCCGAAGGTGCGCTCAAGGTTGCGAGTCGTCGTATCGTTGACACGCACCGTTTCCTTTTCCGTCTCGGAATATGGGACATAGCGCCCGTCAGGTCCGAGCGTTTCTAGGGTGGTCTTGTCGACGGCTCGGCCGTCGATTTCCGTGTGCGACTCCGTGGTGCGCGTAGGGTTGATGTGTCCGTCGGGGCTCTCCTGCTGGCTCGTCGCGTTCCAGGACTGGCCGGATAAGGCAGCCGGGACCGCGATGAGCGCAAGGCCCAAGATGGCAAATCGAGGGAATTTTGCAAGCTCGCGCATATGTTGGGGTGTCATAGGCCGATAGCTCTAGCTCACTATATACCTCGGTGGCCAGCGGGGGAAAAGGCGCACGCGAGGGATTGTTTGTGGGTGACAACTTCTCCGCATTTGCGACCTTTCTGAGGATTCTGATATCTAAAGAAGAATCCCTACGCCAGTGCGCAGTGAGCCGGACGCATGCCCAAACCAATTTTGCTGAGTGTGGATGATGATTCCGATGTCCTGCGGGCCATCGAACGCGACCTCCGTTCGCAATATGGGGCCGACTATCGAGTAATTGGAAGCGACGCGCCCGACAAAGCGCTCGATATTTTGAAGCAACTGAAGGCCCGCAGTGACAATGTGGCTTTGCTGCTGGCTGATCAGCGCATGCCACGCATGAACGGTGTCGAGTTTCTTCAGGAGGGAATGCAAATTTTCCCTGACGCCAAGCGGGCCCTGCTGACTGCCTACGCAGACACCAGCGCCGCCATCAGTGCCATCAACGAAGCGAATATCAACTACTTTTTTATGAAGCCTTGGGACCCTCCCGAGGATAACCTTTATCCACAGCTTAATGATTTGCTGGATGATTGGCGTGCATCCTACCGGCCGGCGTTTGAAGGAATCAGAGTGCTCGGCACCCGTTGGTCCCCCCGCAGCTACGAGCTGCGCGATTTTCTTGCCCGCAACCACGTTCCCTATCAATGGATCGACATCGAGCTGAGCGCCAATGATCCCGAAACCAAACGTCTTCTCGATGTCCTCGGACCAGACGCGTCGAATCTGCCTGTGGTGCTCTTTCCTGATGGCACGAAGCTGCCTGAGGGTGCGCCCGCGGAGGTTGCGCAAAGAGTCGGCCTGCGCACGCGAGCTCAGACCGACTTCTATGATTTGGCGATCATAGGCGGCGGGCCTGCTGGCCTTGCGGCTGCGGTTTACGGCGCGTCGGAAGGACTGCACACGGTTATGGTCGAGCGGGAAGCACCCGGAGGTCAGGCGGGAATGAGCTCCCGTATCGAGAATTATCTCGGGTTTCCCACCGGCCTCAGCGGAGGCGATCTTGCCCGTCGCGCCGTAGTGCAGGCGCAGCGCTTCGGTGTCGAGATTCTCTCGCCCCAGGAAGCCGTCAGCGTGCGCACAGAGGGCTCATATCGGATCATCAAGCTGGCCGACGATAGCGAAATCTCTTGCCATGCGCTCATGGTCGCAACCGGGGTGCAGTGGCGTCGACTGGAGGCGCCGGGTATCGATAAGCTGCAGGGCGCGGGAGTTTATTACGGAGGCGGCGCCACCGAGGCGCTTTCATGTAAAGGCGAAATTGTTTATGTCGTCGGTGGCGCGAATTCGGCAGGACAGGCTGCCATGAACTTCGCCAAATATGCCGACAGGGTGGTGGTCCTGGTGCGAGGCGAGGGACTCGCGGCTACTATGTCGCAATACCTGATCGACCAGATCCAGCAGACCCCCAACATCCAGATCTGGACCCATGCCAGCGTGGCCGAGGTCCACGGCGACAAGAAGATAGAGGAAATCTCGGTGCTTTGCTCGGATACGAACAAAGTTGAGCGCGTACCGGCCAGCTCAATGTTCATCTTCATTGGGGCGATGCCCCGTACAGAATGGCTCGCGGGCCTGGTCGAGCGCGACGACCGCGGTTTTATCCTTACCGGTCCTGACCTGATAAGGGATGGCGAACATCCCAAGGGATGGTCGCTCGACCGCGATCCATTCCTGCTGGAAACCAATGTGCCTGGTATTTTTGCGGTTGGCGATGTGCGGCACGGGTCAGTGAAGCGCGTGGCCTCCGGCGTGGGCGAAGGTTCCGTGGCTGTGCAGTTTATTCATCAGTATTTGAGCAAGGTTTAAATGGCAACTTCATCAGAACTATTGCGCTTTGCTGCATTCGCAGAATTGCCGGCAGATCAGATCGACTGGTTTCTCAGCCAGTCGAAAGAGCTCAAGCTCAAGGCGGGTGAGGTCTACGCGAAGCAAGGCGATCCGCCCGATTGGATGTTTGTCCTCCTGGAAGGCGACTTTGAGTGGCGAGGCGACTTCAATGGCGAGATTGTCGTCATACCCGGCAAAGTGGGAGACGTCACCGGTGCGCTGCCGTTCTCGCGGATGAAGCAGTTTACGGTCACGGGCCGTACAACCAGCGAGGGCCGAATCCTGCGTTTTCCCTCAGCGCTGTTTCCGGAACTGGTGCAGAAGATGCCGGAATTGGTGAAGCGCCTGGTTGGCGTGATGACCGACCGTGTTCGCGAAGCGACTCGGCTCGAACAGCAGCGGGACCGGCTGGCCAGCTTGGGAAAACTTTCAGCCGGACTTGCTCATGAACTCAACAATCCCGCTGCCGCCGCAAAACGTGCGTCGGCACAGTTGCGCGATACGCTGCATCGCATTAAAGAGGCCAGTCTCCAGCTCGGCCAGCGGGAGCTGACACCTACGCAAAAAGCAGAAATCGAGAAGCTCGAATCATCTTTTACACAGAATGACTCGCCCCCGCCGGACACCCTCACGATCAGCGACCTGGAAGATCAGATTGACTCGTTGTTGCGGAGCCATGGGCAGAACGATTTGTGGGAATTGTCGGCCGAGTTGGCGCAAAGAGGAATCCAGCCCTCTGCGCTGGAGTCGTTATTCGAAAACCTCGACGCGGGCACGGCGCGGGCGGCCTTAGTGAGGATTGCAGCATCTGTGGAGATCGCCAGCCTTTTGAAAGAGATTGAGAGCAGCACTTCGCGAATCTCCGAGTTGGTCCGCGCCATTAAGGAATACACGTACATGGACCAGTCGTCCTTGCAAAACGTCGATGTGGTGAAGAGTCTCGAAACGACTTTGACGATTTTGAACCATAAGCTCAAACGCGGCGTGAGCGTGCAGCGCGATTACCAACCGGTTCCATTTCTCGTCAACTCATTTGGCAGCGAGCTCAATCAGGTCTGGACCAATCTCATGGACAACGCCATCGATGCGATGAGCGGAAAGGGAGAGCTTCGAGTTCGAACGTATCGCGACGACGGCTGCGTCGTGGTTGAAATCGGCGATAACGGCCCGGGAATCTCTCCAGAAATACGGGCGCACATCTTTGAGCCTTTCTTTACGACCAAGGCAGTGGGCGAGGGCACTGGGTTGGGACTTGATACCGTGCAGCGGATTGTGCGGAAGCACAAGGGAAATATTCAGGTCAATTCGAAACCCGGCGATACGCGCTTTCGGGTATGGCTGCCACTAGCCAATGCTGAGGCTTGATCGAATTCGTCTCGACCGCAAGCGGAGGACACTCCGGATACCTACTGCATCTTCGCGTACCGGCTTTGGCTTGTTTCAAGATTGGGATGTCGGGGTCGGCCTCTTTCCAGATGAAATCCTGATATGCAGGCCCCCGCCGAGTTTCTCGACAATCCCTCCGCGGCGGAATCGCTCTCCTCGCCGAAGCTCTGTTCAAGCGCCCATTGACGGTCCGATAAACAACGCTTTCTCAATATCTTCTCCCTGCTCGGATAGACAAACCAATCACAGGACTGAGCTTGGGGAGTGCCGCTTCAAGGCTGTGACGTGATCTGGCTCACAGCAATGGAATGTCGCCCAGCAGAACATTGAACTTGCAGTTCTTGCCGGAAAGGCATCAGCCGGCGGTTTACGTGATTAGCGTCGGAGCCGTTGCTGAACCCACCAGATCGTGCCGAATCGAGCCAATCGGAGGGCAAAGCCATGAGGAGCGGGAAGCCTCTATGCAGTGCGGTGATGGTGGCATTGTGCCTGGCTCTCTTCTCAGTTGTCAGTTGCAAGCGGCACTCTGTGAGTTCAAACGACCTCTTTCCGGGTTCCAACGAGGTTGCAGGCTGGACAAAGGCTGACGGTATCCGCACATTCGAAGCTGTGGATCTGTGGAAGTACATCGACGGCGACGCCGAACGGTACTTGCAAGCCGGAGTACAAAGAGTGTCGACGACTGACTACGACTTCAACAACCAGATCGATGCGGCCGTCGATATCTACACGATGGGAAATTCAAAGGGCGCCGCGAAAATTTTCGAATCGGAACCGGCCGGCGACGCCCAACCGGTGCAGATGGGAGACGCGGCGCGCCTGCATACCCAGAGCCTTGTCTTCCGTAAGGGACCTTATTTAGTTCGGATCGTCGCGTATGAAGAATCCGTGGAAACCCCACAGGCCATTGTGTTGCTGGGGCGCGGTATCGAACGGCGGCTGACAAAATGAGTTGGTGGCCGAAGGTTTGTGCGCGGTGTCACTGAAAACTCAAAGCGCTCGCGGTATACGAGATAAGGCGACTCCTCAATACCGATCTCCAACGAGCCGGCATTATGAGCCATCGATACGAAACCAGTCGGCGTGACTTTCTGAAGAAATGCGCCACGGGAGTTGCGACCCTCCGCGTTGCCGGCAAGGTGCCGCTGCTCGAAGCAGCAGGGCAACAGGCACCTGGAAAATCAAGGGTTGTCATCGCCCGCGACGGGCTGCTACGCGGCACCGGGGCAAAGGTAGATCCCAATCGTGTTCTGAGCTTATTGGATCGGGCCATGCAGAGTTTTTTTGATCTTGATCATCCAGCCGAGCCGTGGAAGAAGCTAGTCCATACCGGTGAGACGGTGGGAATCAAAGTGAACGCTCTGGGCGGGCGCGGACTCTCGAGCAGTGTCCAGCTGGTTGAGGCCATTTGTGAACGATTGCAGGAGGCTGGAATTAAGGCGAACGATATCGTCGTCTGGGACCGCGACAGCGACGAACTGGAACGGGTTGGATTCCATGTTTCGACCGCCGCAAATCGTGTTCAATGCTTCGGCACCGATCGAATGGGTTACGAAGAAGAACTGTCAGCGTACGGAAGCGTAGGCAGCCGGTTGTCGAAGATTCTGACGCAGCACTGCGACGTCCTGATCAATGTCCCCGTCTTGAAAGACCATGACGGCGCCGGTGTCACCATCGCTCTGAAAAACATGTATGGAATCATTCATAATCCAAACAAATACCACCCGAACGGCTGCAATCCATACATCGCAGATTTGAACATGCTGCCGGAAATCAGAACCAAGCTGCGTTTGACCATCTGTGATGCGACCACGGCATCGTACGAAGGCGGGCCGGGATACAAGCCGGAATTCTGTTGGAAGAACAATGCACTGATGGTTTCGCAAGATCCCGTCGCGCTCGACTACACCGGCTGGCAAATCATCGAACGCAAGAGAGCTGAGAAAGGATTGAAGACGCTCGAAGCAGATGGCAGAGCGCCACACTACATCGCGACCGCTGCCGATCAACAGCATCGACTGGGCACAGATGATCCCAGAAGAATCGCGGTTGTCGAGGTGGGGGCCGCGGCGTGATTGAGAGTCCAAGATGTCGTCCAAGCTCAAGACGCAAGAGGGCGTGAGAGCCACGGCAGACGGTAAAGAACGCCAGAGTCCCGCTATCTGGGGCGAGCGAAATTCGTTCTCGTGCCAGATGGATCGCCGTTCATTCCTGGAGTGCGCTTTGACGTCCGGAGCAGCTTTGGGCGTCTGTGAATTTGCCCAGTGCATGTTCGCAATCCCGGCGTGGGGCTTGCAAAAGCAGGATGATTCGCGATTCACCGTAGAGGCAAAGTTCTACCAGAAACTTCAAAACAAGAAGATCAAGTGCAAACTCTGTCCGCGCGAATGCACGGTGGGCGATCGGGAACGCGGCTATTGTGGCGTGCGTGAGAATCGCGGAGGAACGTACTACACGCTGGTCCACTCACGGGTGTGCGCAGCGCATGTGGATCCCATCGAAAAGAAGCCCCTGTTCCACTACCTGCCAGGAACTTTAGCTTTCTCATTGGCGACAGCCGGTTGCAACGTCAACTGCAAGTTCTGCCAGAACTGGGACATTTCGCAAGTGCGCCCAGAGCAGGTTCCTGCCGACTACGCACCTCCGAAATTAGTTGCCGAACTGGCCAAACAGCATCAGTGTCCAACGATTGCGTACACCTACAGCGAGCCAGTCATCTTCAGCGAGTACTTGATGGATACAGCCGATGCCGGCCACGAAGCCGGCGTCCGCAGCGTGGTCGTCTCGAACGGCTACATGCAAGAGGAGTCGCTCAAGACGGCGTACGGGAAAATGGACGCCGTCAAGATCGATCTGAAAGCGTTTACGGAGTCCTACTACAAGGATGTTGTCGTTGGCGAACTGAAGCCTGTCTTAGACTCGCTGGTCGCCTTGCGCAAGATGAACAAGTGGACCGAAATCGTGTACCTCGTAGTGCCAACGCTGAACGACAGCGACGCCGAATTCAGCGGCTTGGCACGCTGGATCAAGACAGACCTGGGTCCGGATGTTCCCCTCCATTTCACGCAATTCCATCCGGAATACCTGTTGAAAAACTTGCCCATAACGCCCGTTCCCACTCTGGAGCGTGCCAAGGCGATTGCCGACGCCGAGGGGCTGCACTACGTGTACATCGGCAATGTGCCAGGACATCCTGCGCAAAATACCTACTGCCCGAAGTGCCACCGCATGTTGGTGGAGCGCGTAGGGTTTACGGCGAGCCAGATGCTGATCCACAAGGGCAGTTGCCCATTCTGCCGGGAGCCAATCCCCGGTGTTTGGCACGCCTGAAAGCGCGAGAGGAGATACGCATATGGATAACAAGACGCATCTCAGAAAGTATTGGCCAGCGTCCCTGCTCATCGCGATCGTGGCGATTGCTGCCGTGCCGCACGTCCGTGCTGCCGATCCTCAGGAGGTGAGACAAGCCGGCGTCGCCGGTGGCTTCTATCCCGCCGACCCAAAGACGCTTGTGGCGATGATGGATGACATGCTGGCGCACGCTTCTCCCCCGCCCATCAATGATCCTATTCTCGCCGTGGTTGCACCGCACGCCGGTTATCAGTTCTCGGGCCCGGTCGCTGCTTACACCTATGCGGTTCTGAAGGGCCGCAAGTTTTCGCGCGTAGTCGTGATTGCGCCGTCGCATTACGAGGCCTTTGATTTCACCTCCGTCTATGACGGAGACGCTTATGCGACGCCGCTCGGTGAAGTCCCGGTCGACAAAGTGTTTGCAAAGCAGCTGGCCAGCATGAGCCCGACTATCCGGCTTTCGGGCCAGGGACATGTTCCCACACCGAAAGGCGCTGAACATGCGCTCGAAGTGGAATTGCCGTGGTTGCAACATGTGCTCGGTGACTTTGAACTGGTTCCGGTGGTCATGGGAGACCAGAGTTACGAAAGCAGCCGTGCGCTAGGCTTGGCTCTGGCGAAACTGATCCAAGGCAGCGATACGCTGATCGTGGCCAGTTCGGATCTATCGCACTATCACCCCTACGACGAAGCTGTGAAGATCGACCATAAAACGCTCAATGCGCTCGAGGCTTGGGACTACCTCAGCATGTCGCAGAATTTCGAAACGCGGGTATGGGAAGCTTGTGGCGGCGCACCCATCGTAGCCGCAATGATTGCTGCCGAGCGCATGGGAGCGAACCGGGCTGTGGTGCTGAAGTACGCCAATTCCGGCGACATCATAGGAGATCACTCCCGTGTGGTCGGATACAGCGCAGACGTCTTTGTGAAAACTCAAAATGGAAAGACAGTAGAACCGCAATTCTCGCTGAACGCCCGTGACAAAAGCGAATTGCTGGCGCTGGCTCGCAAGTCGGTGGAGTACGCGGTGCGGGAGAAAAAGGCGTATGAACCGCCCGCGAGTGAAAGCGAAGTACTGAATCAGGAGCGTGGTGCTTTCGTGACCCTGCGCGAATCGGGAGAACTGCGGGGGTGCATCGGCTATACCTCTGCGGTTAAACCTCTGTATATGACCGTGCGGGACACGGCTACGTTGGCCGCCTTTCGCGATCCCCGATTTCAGCCGGTATCGGCTTCAGAGTTGTCGCGACTGGACTATGAAATCTCCGTGCTGTCGCCTCTTCGGCGAGTGCTCGACCTTCGACAGATCAAGGTTGGCCAGCACGGTCTGCTGATGAAGAACGGCGCGCACGAGGGGATTTTTCTTCCGCAGGTGCCAGTCGAAGAGAAATGGGATCGACAGCGATTCCTCGAGGAAACTTGCGCCAAAGCAGGTATGCGCTCCGGCTGCTGGAAGGACGCGAACACCGACATATTCATGTTTACAGCGGTGGTGTTCGGCGAGAACGTACCTGAAACGCTTACGCCCGAGACAACCGTGCCGGCAGGCTCACCCGTCCGGCCAGCAGGATCGGCGCCAGGTTTACCGCCGCACTGAGCCATGCGGTTTTCCAGAAACCAAACACTGGAATGAGGTAGCTGCTCAACAAAAGCGCGCCCGCGCATCCGCCTAGTAGATCGATGGCATACAGTGTGCCGAGTCTTGATCGACCGGTGCTGTCCTGAAGGAAGATCTCCGTTGCGATGGGAAATTGGTAACCTCCCAGCATTCCACAGAGAGCAGCCAACACAGGAAAGACTAACTGCGCAGCCAGCCATGTTGTCGCCATCCCGGAAATCTTCGACAACAGGCTAACCACAAATATCAGCGCCGGAGCCGAAAAGGCGAGCAGGATCTGGGTCGTCATAATCGAGCGGTAAGCTCGACTTTGGCCGGAGCGAATATGGCGGATGGCCGACCAGCTTCCGAAGGCAATGCCTGCCATACACATGGCGACGAGGATCGCGAGTTGGTGGTAAACGTAACCGTAGACGGACTGGAAAGCCAGCAAGAGGAAAATCTGCAGAGCCATCAGCGTGAATCCTGTCGCAGCCACACAGTACGCCGCAGCAGAGCGGGTACGTTTCTCGCGATCGCGCACAAATGCCAAAAGAACCGCCAGGAAGAATGAGATACCAAGGACCGCATCGACAACGGTGGAGAACGCAATCGTAGCAGCGGCCCGAAACCACCGGGAATAGCCCAACTTGAACTGCGTGCTCCATAACACAACATCGAAGTAATAGGCGATGGGATTGAAATCCCGATTGACCGGCGTCGAGGCCAGTGGCCGCAATTGCTCGTGAATCTGCACCATGCGATCGGGCATCATGCGGAATGGGATGAAATACTCCCGAACATACTGGGTCTTCAGATTCCGCTGCTGCAATCTTGCAATCAGGGTTTGGGGATTATCCGTCAGAACATCGGGCTGGGCAGCGGCGAAGAAGTGGATTGTTTCTCCGGGAATGCCGACAACGTAAGGAAAAGCTTTGGTCAGAGTGAAGTGAATGCAGCGCAGGAATTCCGCCAAGTCGGGGCTGATGTAATCTTCCGACGAGCGCAGTTGCAAGGCCAGCAGTCCGCCGGACGCGAGATGATCGCGAGCGGAATGAAAGAACTCGGCAGTGTAGAACCGATTTAACTGAGCGGTCTGCGGGTCAGGCACATTAAGAATGATTACGTCGAATTTGTCGCCAGCCGTCTTCAGATACGACCGGCCATCCGCGTAGTGCAAGTGCACCCGAGGGTCCGAGAAAATAGAAGCAGACTGCAGGGGAAAGAACTGCCGTGCTATGTCGATCAGCGCGGGATCCAGCTCGACGTAGTCTATCTGATCAACTGATGGATGTTTCAGCGCCTGTGCAATGCTTCCATTCACGCCGCCGCCAATCAGCAGGAGGTGCCTCGGCGCGGGGTGCTCCAGGAGAGCGTAGTGAACCGCCTCTTCAGCCGCGTTCTCGTCTGGCGCGCTGGCAAGGATCACTCCGTTGTCATAAATGCTGCGGATATTGCCGGTTTGGATGACCGCCAGATTGCCGTAGATCGAGTTGCGCGATCCCAGCAGGCGGAATCCCCGCCACAGGCGCTGTTGCGCCGACCTGTCCAACCGGGGTGAAACATATATGAGGAGAAGGACCCCGAAAAGGGCCGCTGCCACAATCCCAGCCCTAACCTGCTTGCGGCTCATCCGGAACAACAAAACTGCCGCCATATACAGGTTCAGCAATAGGACGACGGTCGCGATCTGGAAGGACTCAAGAAAGCGCAGCAACACAATACTTGCCAGGATTCCTCCGAAGGCGGACCCGGCGGCCTCCAGCAAGTAAGCCGAGCTGGTAGCGACGCGGGCGGAAACAGCGCACTCCTGTTCGTACATCCTGGTCGCGACGACGAAAAGCGACCCTGCGACAAAACAAAACACGCTCAGGCATGTCAGGGATGTAAGCAGCATTGGCACCGGACCAACCAGTTCACCCGGCACGGTCTGGAAAAAAACTCTGGAGGCGCGCAACGCCCAGATGGTTGGCAGCAGGCTGACGCCAAGCAGGCATTCGAGAGCGGCGACCGCCAGGCGAACGTTTATCCTGCCTCGTGCGAAACGGCTACTCACGCCGCTGCCGGCGGCGGTCCAGAAAAGCCATGTGGCCAGCATAATTCCCAGCGAAATCTCGTTGCCGTTGAACACGACGACGAGTTCCCGCAACAGGGTGATCTGGCCGATGACCGCGCTGAATCCGATCAGCGTCAGAGCCGCCCTCATAGAAGACGACGGCACTTGCTCGCCTTGCATTGCGACAGACTGTACAGGCGTTGCCACTCAAGCGAATTAGAATTTAGTTGGTGAGCAAAAGCAAAGAGGTCAAAGTGGATGTCATCGACCGCGGACCCCACTTAGCCGTAGCGAGGCGTTGATTGCTATCGCGTTCTTATCCGAAACGGCCCCACTGGCCATCTTGAGGATGTCGTGCTCAAAGAGCAACTGAGTAGGCGGCATTGCTTCAGAGGACAAGCTACTGCTGTATCAGAATGGAGACGGTTCCGTCCATCAAGTTGGCGACCGCGAGATCCAGCTTGCCGTCGCCATTGAAATCCGCCGCCACAATTTGATACGGAAACTTCCCTACCGAGTAAGGCGATCCCGCTGCCTGGGTGAAGGTCCCATCGCCATTTCCAAGCAGAAGCGTGACGGTATTATCTCCGCCGTTGGCGACGGCCAGATCGAGTTTCCCGTCATTATTGAAATCCCCCGCAACGATCGCGTAGGGATCGTTCCCGACCGTAATCGCGGTCGGCGTGCCGAACGTTCCGTCACCGTTTCCCAACAGGATGTATACCATGTTTCCTTCGTAGGCCGTTACTGCGACATCGAGTTTGCCGTCGCCATTGAAGTCAGCGGTCACGATCGGGCCAAGATACTGTTGGAACGAAATCGGAGAACCACTCGCCAAAGTGAACGTTCCGTCTCCATTGCCAAGCGAGACGATCAAACCCTCTCCTCCTCCAGGTGCTGCAGCGCCGCTAGCCACAATCGCATCCAGCTTGCCATCGCCGTTGAAATCCCCTACGGCGATGCCCGACGGGAAGCCAGTAACGTTGAGATTGCCCGCCGTGTTGAACGCGCCATCCCCGTATCCCAAAGCGACAAACCCGGAGCTGTAAATCTGGTTGGCGATGGCGAGATCGAGATTCCCGTCCGCATTGAAGTCAGCTGTCGCCAGGGCATACGTCGTCATGTCGGAGGTATTGGCGAAGGCCGCGGAGGAAGGAACGAACGTGCCGTCTCCGTTCCCGAACAGAATGTCAGTGGCCGCATTTTCGGGCAGGGCGACAGCAAAGCCAAGATGGCCGCTGTTGTTGAAATCAGCTGTAACCATTGGGCCGGTGGCGGGCGAAGCGAGATCGTCGTAAGGAGGGCTCACAAGCAGCACCGGAGAGCCGGAAGCGGGGGTAAATGTGCCGTTGCCGTTGCCGAGGAACACGGCGACGCCGACACCTGCGACGGCAAGATCGGGCTTACCATCCCCGTTGAAGTCTGCCACAGCCAATCCAGCCGGTGCGTAAACACTGAGCGGCGAATTCGCCGCTGGCGCAAACGAGACAGTCGTTTGTGGCGCGCCTACTTGGAAGTAGACCACGTTGGATGCACCGCCGCCGGGTGCGGGATTCACAACCGTTATCGCCGCGGTTTCTGCATTCGCTACGTTCGTGGCAGGAACCAGCGCGGTGAGATGTTCATTGTTTACGAACGTTGTGGACAGCGGCGTACCGTTGAAATCGATCGTCGCACCCGAAACGAACCCTGTGCCGCTGACAGTCAACGCGAAGCCCAGACTACCCGGCGAAACCGCCGTCGGCATCAGCGGCTGGTTCAACAACGGAACCGGATTCGCCGCGGAGGCAACGGGATTGATCTCAATGCTCAGAAAAGGATTCGCGACGGTCACGCCTGTAGCGTCCGTTACTTGGGCCTGGAAGTACCACGTTCCGCCGCCCGTGGGCGTGCCGCTGATCGCGCCGGTGCTGGCATTCAGCGCGAGTCCGTTGGGCACCGAACCTCCAACTTTATAGCCGGTGATAATCGGCCCGTTGTAGATGCTCCACTGGAACGGAGCCGTGCCGCCGGTGAGCATGATCATCTGGCTGTAAGACGTGCCCACTGTTCCGTTCGCGAGCGTTTGGAGAGGTGAAAGCTGCGGGTAAGGATTTACCGTGATTTGCAGCGAGGCACTCTTCGTCGGGTTGGCGACGGATGTCGCGGTCACCGTAACCTGCTGTGCGCTGGTGAGGCTCGTTGTTGGCGACGTGTAGGTAATGGAAGAACCTGTTGAACTGCTGAGAGACCCTGGGCCCGTCAGATTCCACGTCACACCTTTACCGGACGTGTCATTTGTTACACTCGCCGTGATATTCACAGTCTGACTCTGATCAATCGCTTGCGCAGAGGAAGACAAGCTCACCGAGATCGGAGGCGAACTACTACAACCGACCATTGCGATCAACATTGCTACGAGGAAGAGAACAAACAAGTGGCGGAGGCTCGACAATGGCCCCTCCCAGCAGTCAAAGGAAGTATGGCACAGTATCAATCGCGGGGCATTTCCAATCAGGATGCCATGCGCTAATCCTGGCGAATTTGAGAACCCCAAAATCGAGCGCAGCAAATTGACGTTTGTTCCTGCACCGCCTAACATTCCCTCCCATTGATCGCACATCAGCCTTTCCATAGGGGGACACCATGAATCGGGAGTCAGTGCTCAAGGGCGTGCTGGTCGTTGTGGGGTTGATCTTTTTGTTCGGCGTTTATCCGCTGATGATGTACCTTTGGCCGCGCGGTTGGCGATGGCAACCGAACCAGCCTGAATACGAGCAGATGATTCTCGGCGTGTATGCCACGCTGGGAATCTTCCTGCTGCTTGCATCCCGTAATCCGTCAGCGAATCGCAGCCTGATTGCTTTCACGGCGTGGTCGAGCCTCGTTCATGCCGCGATTATGACGGTGCAAGCATTCCGTAATCCGAGCGAACACGGTCACCTGCTGGGCGATATACCCGCGCTGGTTATTGTTGGTATCGCGCTTATCGTGCTTGCGCCGGCGAAGAAATCGGCGGAAGCTGCATGAGCGGCACGGGCGTAGGCCCGCGCGCTCGGAAAGCGGCATCTGTCCTGAAGCAAGCCAAAGCCGGGTACGCGAAAGCACGCAGGAGGGTTCCAGGATGTACAAACTTGTAAAGACGGTGGGCGTGGTATTCGCCGTGTTGGTGCTCGTTTTGGCCGCAGGGATCACGTTTACCATCGGATGGCGTCCGTTTATCGGGCCTAAGGCGCGCCCGCTCACGGCACAGAAGTTTCAGAGCACACCGGAACGCTTAGCGCGCGGCGAGTATCTGGTCCAGCACGTGTGTGATTGCATGGGTTGCCACGCAGAACACGATTGGACAGCACACGGTGCGCCTATACTGCCCAACACGCTCGGCGTGGGCCAGGACATGAATCTGCTCAAGGGTTTCCCCGGAAAGGTGTATGCGCCGAATATCACTCCCGATGTCGAAACGGGCGCGGGGAACTGGAGCGACGATCAACTGGCACGCGCCATCCGCGAGGGTGTTAGCCACGATGGCCGGGCGTTGTTTCCGTTTATGCCGTACTTGGATTTCCGCCACATGTCTGACGAAGACCTGGCATCGGTCATCGTATACCTAAGGTCGTTGCCTGCCGTGCACAAACAGCGGCCGACGACGCAGTTGATTTTTCCAGTGAAGTACCTGATCCGCACCGTTCCCGAGCCGCTAGACTCAACCGTGCCTGAACCAGATGTTTCGACTCCTGAAAAGCGTGGAAAATACTTGGTGACGGTGGCTGGATGCACGGACTGCCACACGCCGCAAGACGCACACGGGCATCCGGTGGCGGGCCTGGATTTTGCCGGCGGATTCATTCTTGACGGCCCATGGGGCCGTGTGGCGAGCGCCAACATCACTCCTGACCAATCGGGGATCTCTTACTATGATCAAGCCATGTTCACCGAGTCAATCCGCACGGGGTTTGTCGGCGCACGGAAGCTCAACCAGATCATGCCTTGGCACACCTACCGCGGGATGACGGACGAGGACATTGGCGCGATGTTTGCCTATCTTAAGACGGTAAAACCGGTGCGGCATCATGTGGACAACACAGAACCACCGACGTTTTGCAAGGTCTGCCGCCAAACCCACGGGGGTGGAAACGAGAACTAGGAGTTGGGCTTGGGTTCGGAAACTCAGAGGGGTCAAGCCTGGAAACCCGTTTCACGTTTTCGCGAGGACTCGAAGTACCCCGTTACATCCGTGACCTTGCAATTCTCGACATTGACCTTTCTCGTCCTCCGACCTAACATTTCCCGCCAATGGCTCCTCAGTCCCCGCTCATCGGGCAGACCATCTCGCACTATCGCATCACCGAAAAACTCGGTGGTGGAGGAATGGGTGTTGTCTACAAGGCGCACGACATCGACCTCGACCGCTTCGTCGCGCTCAAATTCCTGCCCGATGATGTGGCGCAGGACCCGCAGGCGCTCAGCCGCTTCCAGCGGGAGGCCAAGGCTGCCTCGGCGTTGAATCACCCGAACATCTGCACCATTTACGAGATCGGCAAGCATAATGGGCAGCCCTTCATCGTCATGGAATTTCTGGACGGCATGACGCTCAAGCATCGCATCGGCAGCCGCCCGATGGAAACGGATTTGATTCTCTCCCTCGCCATTGAGATCACCGACGCACTCGACGCAGCGCACGCGCAAGGAATTGTTCACCGCGACATCAAGCCCGCCAACATCTTCGTGACCAAGCGAGATCATGCGAAGATTCTGGATTTCGGACTGGCAAAAGTAACTCCGAGGAAGAATTCAGCGATAGGAGCAGCAACGGAGTCTACCCAACCAACCGACCCGAGTGCCGACGAATTGACGAGTCGGGGAACGGCCCCCGGAACCGTTGCCTACATGTCGCCCGAGCAAGTCCGAGCTAAGGAACTGGACGAACGCACAGACCTCTTCTCCTTCGGTGCCGTTCTCTATGAGATGGTAACGGGAGTGATGCCTTTCCGGGGCGAAAGCACAGGAGTCATCTTTAACGCCATTCTGGAACGAGCGCCCATTTCGCCAGTACGGCTGAATCCCGACTTGCCGTCCGAGATGGAACGGATCATCAATAAGTGCCTGGAGAAAGACAGAAACCTGCGCTACCAACACTCTGCTGATATTCGCACCGACCTGCAACGGCTGAAGCGTGATACGGACTCGAACAAGTCGGCTGCGGTGGAGATCCCGCCTGCTGGGCGCAGCGCGCGATCAGCTTGGATAATTGGAGCGGTGGCGCTGGTCATCCTAGCCGTTATCGCCGGCGACAAGTATTTTCATCGCACTCCCAAGCTTAGCGAGAAAGACGAGATTGTTCTTGCGGACTTCGCTAATACCACAGGCGACCCAGTCTTCGATGACACACTCAAGACGGCTCTTACGGTTTCTTTGCGGCAATCTCCTTTTCTCAATGTGCTCTCCGACGACAAAGTTACGGCAACGTTAAAACTGATGACGCGACCACCTAATACCAAGCTGACGCCCGACGTTACCCGCGAGCTTTGTCAGCGGGTGGGCTGCAAAGCCTATGTTGAGGGAGCGATTGGAAGTTTGGGCAGCGAATATGTGCTGGGCCTAAAAGTCGTGAATTGCCAGACTGGGGACGTCCTGGCGCAGGAGCAGGCCACGGCAAGGGGCAAGGAGAAAGTACTGGACTCATTGGGCGAGGCAGCATCTAAGCTGCGCAGTGAGTTAGGCGAATCGCTGGCAACCGTGCAGAAGCTCGATGTTCCGCTGGCGCAAGCCACCACGTCTTCGCTCGAAGCTCTGCAAGCTTTCAGTCTTGGCACCAAGTTTTCTCTCGAGAAAGGCCCTTCCGCCGCTCTGCCTTACCACCAACGAGCCATCGAACTCGATCCCAGTTTTGCGATGGCGTATGTGGCTCTGGGTAATGATTACTATGCATTGGGTGAGCTGGAACGCGCCCGCGAATACCGCAGCAAGGCATTCCAGTTACGGGAACATGCCAGCGAGCAGGAAGAGTTAGCCATCAACGCTCCTTATTACGAAACAGTAACCGGCGAATTGAATGAAGCGGCACAAACCTATCAGAGATGGATTGCGAGCTACCCACGGTCGAGCGTGCCCTATACCAATCTGTGCAACCTCTACAACGAGCTCGGACAATACGAGAAGGCCATGGAAGCATGCCACGAGAGCTTCCGCCTCGGTTCAGAGTGGGCTTACGTTCAGCTCGCCAATAGCCTGCTTGCTTTGCACCATTTTGACGAAGCGCAACAGCTTGTTCAACAGGCGCAGGCGCGAAGGCTCGATAACTTCATTCTTCACAACGTTCTGTATGCTCTAGCCTTCCTCAACGCGGATTCGACCAGCATGACGGAACAACAGCAGTGGTTTGGCGGTAAGCCGGAAGAGAACTTTGGATTTTCGCTCGCATCCGACACGGACGCATACAGCGGTCATCTTGCCGGGGCACGGGTGTGGACCCAACGGGCTGTGGGCTCTGCAATACGAGTTGACAATAAGGAGGTTGCGGCAACATGGCTGGAGAATTCGGCTTTGCGGGAAGCCGCTTTTGGCAACGCGCGCGATGCGCGGCGAGTAGCAGCACAAGGCTTAAAGCTTGATCCGTCGAGCCAGGGCGTTGAACTGGAAGCGGCTCTGACCTTTGCGATGGCGGGCGACGCGGGACAGGCGGAATCGCTGGGTGGAGACTTGAACAAGCGCTTCCCGCTGGACACGCAGGTACAGTCTCTCTGGCTTCCTGCGATTAAGGCGCAATTGGCACTCAATCGCGATGCTCCGCTTCGCGCCCTTGACAGTTTGCAAACTGCTGCTACGCCGATCGAATTTGGGCAGGTTGCTTTCGTCGCCAATATTTCCTGCCTCTACCACACGTACATTCGCGGCGAGGCATATCTGGCGGCGGGGCAGGGCAAGGAAGCTGCCGCTGAGTTCCAGAAGATCCTCGATCACAGCGGCATCGTCTGGAACTGCTGGACGGGAGCGTTGTCGCATCTGGGCGTGGCGCGGGCAAACGCGCTGCAGGCGAAGAACTCGTCGGGCGCAGATGCCGATGCCGCCCGCGCCCGGGCGCTCGGAGCCTACAAGGACTTCCTCGCCCTCTGGAAAGACGCCGACCCCGACATCCCCATCCTGAAGCAAGTCCAAGCCGAGTATGCGAAGCTGCAATAGGCCTGCCTTGAAAAGGTTCTTGTTCTTGCCGATAATCGCATTCGCCCATGCCGAGAAGCACAATTAACTTCGATACAGTACGGAAGATCGGCTTGGCGTTGCCCGGCGTAGAGGAGAGCACTGCGTACGGTTCACCCGCGCTCAAAGTTCGGGGAAAACTCTTGGTGTGCATACCTACTCATCGTTCGGCTGAGCCGGGTTCGCTTGCGGTTCGCGTTGGCTTGGATGACCGCGCTGAATTGCTCGCCGCCGCTCCCGATGTTTACTACGTGACCGACCACTACCTCAACTACACGACCGTGCTGGTTCGCCTGTCCCACGTCACCCCCGATATCTTGAGGGACTTGCTCGGCATGGCCCACAAGTTTGTGACCGCACCTGAGACACCGCGTCCGCCAAATCGGAACCGCCGCAAGCCTGCCTAATTCCGGCTCTGGGCTGACACATAGACCTTATTTCGTCGCTTTATATCAGGCTCCGCATCGACAAAATGCCCTACGCTACGCGGGATCATTGGCCCGGCGAGAGCACACGGCTCCTGGTCAGACGCGGCAGGAGAATCAGGATAAGTCCGTAAAACAGAAGCGAGACCACCAGCGAGGCGGCGTTGCCGAAGCGGAGATCCTCGAACAACAGTTTCAGAGTGCCGAAGGCGACAGCGGCGTAGGCGAGCCAAATCAATTCGATGCGCTTCCCGCGCGAACCGAGAATTGCGAAAACGAGAGCCAGAACGCAATTGACGATGGTGCGGACCCCGGACAAAGTCGAGGCGGCCAATTCCACGCGGCCGACGGCAAGCCACACGATCGCGGCAACAGCCAGAGCAGCGCCGACGAATCCAACGACGGCTGCAGGCAGAGCCCAGAGCAAGCGGTGAGCCCGCTGATCTTCGGCAACGCGCCACCCGAAGGCGTAAAAGAGCACACTCGTCATGGTGACAGCCAGCATGAGCCAACCCGGCGCGGCTGGGACATTTCCCGCCAAAGAGCCAGCGACATAAGTCGGAAGCGGCGATACTGCGGCGGCCGCAGCAAAATAGAGTGACGCTTGTACCCCCAGACTCAGCTTACGCGAGCGACCGTAGACCCATGCCGATGCTACGGCTGCGAGGCATAAGAACGGGATCTGCAGCTTCACAGGAAAAAGCAGAAAGCTCGCCCCCAACGAAAGCGCTGCCGCCCAGGTAGCGCTGACGCGGCGATTGCGACTGTGGTCTTCGCTGCTGAAGCGCGAGAGCGTGCCCCAGTAGCAAACGGCGGCGAACAGCAGGAACAAAATGCCGAGCGCCGGCGCAATCGCGTTGTTCGTGGCCTGCATGACTCCGAACGATGCCAGGCCGCAAGCCAAGATGCCTTGCACGATCTCAAGCACTGTCATGCGATGGCGTAACGCGAAGCTACGAATGCCGATGCTGCCGCCGTAGATGGCAAGCAAGAGAAAGCACAATAGAGCGATCGTCGCCGGAGTAGCGGGGTGATACGCCTCAGGAACAGTTTCTGATGAGGCCAAAATCGATACGAGCAGCCAGACGGCGAAGTCGGCGGCCAAGGCGGGGATGGCGCGCAGAGTCAGCCGATGTCCAAGGCAGGCGTCGGCTTCGGTGGCGAGAGCGACCGCCAGCAGGGCGGCGGTCAGAGGAACGAGGTCGTGGGTTTCAATAATCAGGGCTATAGCAACGAATACAGAGGACAGAGTCGCGATCCATGGAATCAGTTGCAATTCGCGCTGCCATGCGAGCACCAGCGACAGTGCCACGTAGGCGACGAGCATGGCGGCCGCAAGGGCCGGCGAGAGCACTTGGAACCGGACGGTTGATTCCCACAGCAGGGGCGCGAGAATCGTCGCGGAGGTGACTGCGTAGGTCGCGCTGGCGAAGCGATTCGCCGCGTGAGTGTGAGCGGCCCAAAGCATCCAGCCACACGCGTAAAGGATCGCCGCAAAAAGCACTAGCAACTTCGGAACAGCGCCAGACTCCGCGACAACGCGGAGGAGGTAAGCTCCCGCGATACCGAGTACCGCCTTGCCTATAATTGCCACGGCGCCACTCGGCGTTTCCACAGGAGAGAATCCGTGCCAGGTGGCGGGGGGGCGCGGGGGTTCCGGCGGACCAACCACAAGTTGCGGCCCGGCAGGTTGCGACTGTTGGGCTTGTTCGGCGCGGGATTCGAGCACGGCGACGCGGCATTCCAGCTCGCGCAGATGCTGGCTCATTTGCTCTAACACCGACGTGATGCTGTCAACCGCTTGCGGCATGGGCTACTCCGCATCTGCCCCAACGAGCGAGGCTAGTTGGTTCCGTGCGCCGGAACTGAACTGGAAGCGGGAAAGGAATCCGCGTCCAGCCAGGGCGGCAGAAGTTTGACCAGGACCCACAGAATTGCAAAGGGAAGAAGCATAAGTATGATTGCGGTCAACAATCCTTCGCGGGTGGCAAAGCCCATTTTGTATGTGGTGTAGCCGAGAAAGCTTTTGGAGAACAACTGGCCGCCAATGACGACGTTCCAGCGCATAGCGAAAATGCCGACGACGGTAAGGCATCCGGCGACGGCGTAGACCCGTTTGCGAACGGTGTCGGTGAGTCTGAGGCTCTGGGTCAGGCCGAGCAGTGCGATCGGCGTGACGGTTCCGAGCAAGATCTGAATGATGACCTGGGAGGTCCAGAGGCGCGTGTGCACCATGAAATCGAGGCTGCGAAAGGATTCATCGGCCTCGTAGATGCGCTGAAGGAGGTCGAGCATCTCGAGGCTGAAATCGATGACGAAGGTGTAGAGCAGATACTGCGCAATTTTGTCGAGACAGCGAATGTCGATCGATTTTCGGCGGAGGCGACTGGAGAGCATGTAGAGCAACATTACGGCGGCGATGCCCGAGACCATCGCCGAGAAAATGAAAACGATCGGCATCAGCGGCGACGACCACCAGGGGTTGGCCTTTACCGATCCGAAGATGAAGCCCACGTATCCGTGGAGAAGGAAAGCGGACGGGATGCCGATCAAGGTGATGAAGTAGCCGACGCGTTCATCAATCTGCAGTGAGCGTTCGCTGATGTTGTCGGAGCCAAGAGTAAGGATCCGATAAATGAGACGCACGAGGCCGGTCGAAGTTTTGGATCTCTGAACAATGTCGCGGCGATAGTCGAGCCAGATTTCCAGCAGAAGAACGGCCATCAGGTACCAGAGATAGACGAAGCCGAACATGGCCATCGCCGACGAGCGGTGCGGGGTCAAGTACATTTCGTAGGAACGTTCGGGGTGGCCGAGGTGAAGCTGCAGCGGCAGCGGAGCGACCAGCAGGAACGAGAGCGCGGTAAGCAGAGCAAGGCGATAGGTGGGTTTGACGGCGTCGACGCGGAATACGCGCTCGAGAGACGCCAGGATGAATGCGCCCGCCACCAGTCCCGTAAGGAAGGGATAGAGAACGATCAGGACGCTCCACTGGAGTTCGACCTCGTTTGGATACATAAAGCCTTCGACTGGGATTTGCACGAGCCTCCTTTAGCATCCCTCAAGGCTAAAGCCGCATGGGTTATCGCGCTCTAAAGCGCGGCTTCAGCCGCTGCCTCTCAAAACGAACAGAGTCACCTCACTGATCCGTCGATGCCGTTGTAATAAACCTTTGCTCCGGTTGCCATGTGCGGTTTCAGAACCTGCACGGCATGGGTCCGCAGGAACTCGTGAATCGGATCTTTTGGATTCTTCAGGTCGGCGAGCTGACGAGCGCCGGTGGGGCAGACTTCGCAGCAGGCCGTGGTCAAGCCTTTGGTAATGCGGTGATAACAGAGCGTGCATTTGTCCGCGGTATTAGTCTTGGGATTGATGAAGCGGCATCCGTAGGGACAGGCCTGCACACAGTAGCGGCAGCCGAGGCAGTAGGTCTTGTCGACGAGGACAACGCCGTCGGGCGTCATGAACGTTGCGCCCACGGGGCAGACCTGTGTGCAGGGGGAGTCGGCGCAGTGGTTGCAGAGTTTGGGGACGAAGAAGTTCTTACCGTCGCCGACTTCGCCAGCCGGGAAGCCTTCCTTGCCGCCATCGGGGGACGAGACTTCGGGGCGTTCATTTTTCCAGTCGGCGACGTGATAGCGCTCGATCCAGGTGCGGAAGTAGCCGTTGGGAACATCGTTTTCTTCTGCACAGGCGCGGACGCAGCTGCCACAGCCGATGCACTTGGGAATGTCAATCAGCATGCACCACCAGTGATCGGTGAGCTTGTAGTTGGGCGCGGCTTCGGGCGTGCCAGCCTCGACGTATTTCCAGGCCACGGCGGCAGCGGGCAGCAAAAGGAGGAGGTGGCGGCGCGTGATCTCCATTAGGGCTTGGCCCCCGTCCTCTTGCCAGTAGTGGTCTTAGCTGATTGCGCTGGCGTGTCCTCGATATTGGGTTTATGGGGCTGATGGCACGTGTCGCAGGCGATGCCGCCGGAGTGATCTGCCGTTACGACTTGGGGGAAGGCTTTCGGCTTGGCGCTATTGGCTTCGTGGCAACGGGCGCAGACCACTGCGCTGTCGAGTTTCGGAGGGGTCACATTGGCCGGATCGTCCGCGTGCTTGGCCTGGGCGCCGTGGCAGGCTTCACAGGAGAGAACAACGTGGCTGCCGAGTTTTTTCTGGTCGGCCACATCGGTGTGGCAGCCTTCGCAGACTTCGCGGCCGGCAATGGCTACAGGCCGGGAGGCAATTTCGGCGATGGCAGCTCCGCGATAGTGTCCGTACTGACCGAAGCTCTTGGGGACAACAGCAGCCCGAAAAACGATGAACAGTAGTAGCGCCAACAACATGACAGCGGCGAGGCGGACGAGGTGTTCGATGTCCTTAAACACGGTCGTTTTCCCTGCGCCGGACTGCGGAATCGTCAGACATGAAATTGCGCAGTGATCTCAGATACCGTGGATTGGGTTGAGGAGCGATGAGCCGAATCACGGGAGGTCGTGATGAGAGTCACAGGAGGACAGCCGTAGGTAGCGTTCTGGCGTCCTTGAAGCGTTCGAGCTTCATGAAACGCTTCCGGCACCGTGGTAATTCCCAGAACCCCTCACTCACTGGGTCACATCCCCAGATGTTCGGGTTCTTCACGCGAGGCGTCGCTGTGAATTCAGATCACTCCGATCGGCTTCGGCGGACCCATCATTCAGAAAATCGATGGCAGCGATGCAAATTGTTCACGCATTCTTTACGGATTCCTTACGTGAATTCGGCTTAGCCTTGTAGCCGTGGGAGAACAAGGAGTTAGTGTGCGGCGCAGGCTTATTCGCTGAGCTCGCCAAACCATCTCCTGAGTGGGCGGCGCCTCCCTGCGCCGAAGTACAGATACCAATGTCCGCTGCGAACTCCAGAAACAAGAGAGAGGCGCTGCGATCAGCGTTGCCGCTGTTGGCTGGAGCTACGCTAGCGTTGCTCCTGAACTATTGCGCGTTCCGCTTGCACCTTAATTTTTCGGCTGCCAGCTCCATCAGTCTGCTGGTCGTTGTCCTAACAGCCCTGAGGTTGGGGTTCTGGCCGGCCACCGGCGCCTCCGTCGTGGCAGCAATATGCTTGGATTATTTCTTTGTCTCGCCAATCCTGAGCTTTCAAATCGCTGATCCGCAGAACTGGATTGCACTCGCATCTTTTGAATTCACTGCGTTAGTAGTTAGCCGACTTTCCATTCGAGTGCAGGATCATATGCGGGAGGCAGTCATTCACCGTCAGAACGCGGAGAGACTCTACGAACTCAGTCGCAGCATTCTGCTGCTCAATCGCCATCAGCCTCCGGGACCACAGATTGTGGAGCTGATCATTCGGCATATCGAACTGGAGTCCGCCGCCATTTTCGATTCTACCTTCGTGCGATCGGATGCCGAGGGACTGCGCCACAAGGAAAACCAGAAACTTGTGCGCGATATATACCTGTCTAATACAAGCCATGACGATCAGGACTCACAGAAGTGGCTACGTGTTCTTCGCAGCGGATCCAGCCCAATCGGTGCAATCGTGCTATGCGGGGGAAATCTGACTCCGATTATGGTGGACGCCATCACGTCACTCGTGGCCACCGCACTGGAGCGATCTCGCTCGTTCGAAAAGGAAAGCCATGCAGAGGCGATTCGTTACGGCGAACAGCTGAGGAAAACCATTCTCGATGGCCTGGCACATGCCTTCAAGACTCCTTTAACAGTTATTCGTGCCGGCGCTTCGGGTCTTCTAGAGATGAAACATCTCAGCCCAGCGCAAACGGAACTTGTGGAGCTGATACACGAGCAATCAATCCAACTCGATACGATGACGAACGGGTTCCTTCAGATGGCGAAGATCGACTCGACAAACGTGCAACTACGGTTGGAGCATATCTTGCTTCCACAGTTGATCGATGAAATTCTGGACGAGTCCTCCGACCAACTTTACGGCCACCCAGTTCAAGTGTGTGTGAGGGACCGGAATCTAGAGGTTCCCGCTGATCGACAGTTACTCGCCATCACGATCACAGAACTTCTCCTCAACGCTGCGAAATATTCCAAACCCGATTCTCCGATAGGACTCTCCGCGGAGAAGCAGAACAATCATGTCGTGGTCGCTGTTCACAATGACGGCTCATTCATAGCCCCCGAAGAGATCGAGCTGATTTTTGAGCGGTTCTATCGCAGTCCCACCACCAAGCACCGAGCGCCCGGTAGCGGGATCGGCCTGGCGATCGCAAGGAAAACCATCGCCGCGCATCACGGTGAAGTTTGGGTGAGTAGTGAACGGGAAACTGGTACTACGTTCTTTCTGTCTCTTCCCATGCTTGAAAGGAGGGAACACGAGTCCGTTGCAAACTAAAATCCTTGTGGTCGACGATGAGCCTGCGATTCGGCGAGCACTTCAAGTGAGCCTGACTCCCCTGGGTTTCCATGTTGAGGAAGCTTCGGGAGCGGACAGGGCTTTGTCCTTACTTCGCAGGCAGCGATATGATGCAGTGCTCCTTGATATCAATATGCCTGGGGTCGGTGGAATCGACGCATGCCGGGCTCTGCGCAGATTGTCTCCCCGTCTTCCCATTTTGATGCTCACGGTCCGCGACTGCGCCGAGGACAAGATTGAGGCGTTCGATGCAGGGGCGGACGACTACGTCACGAAGCCGTTCCACGTTGGAGAATTGATCGCCCGCATTCGAGCTGCGGTGCGCCGTTCGCAGGAGGACGGCGTGATCACTATAGGTGACATCGAACTGGATATCGACCGTCGACTTGTGCGAAAGTCCGGCATCGTTGTCCACTTGACCCCGAAGGAGTTCGATCTTTTGCAGTGCTTGATGTTACACGCTGGCAGACCTCTGGCGCACAAAGATCTGTTGACCTCGGTATGGGGAAGCGAGTATGGCGAGGAGTCCGAATATCTGCGCACGTTTATGCGTCAGTTGCGTAAGAAGTTAGAGGACGTGCCTGCCAGGCCCGAGTACTTACTTACGGATTCGCATTTCGGTTACCGTTTCAAAGATGCGAAAACGTCAGACCTGCGGAATTGAAAAGACGGCGCGACGATCCCAACCGACGACCAGCCGAGCATCCTTCTGACGGCTGCGTTTGTTTTCCGGTCGCGCTCCGTCTTAATTGAACCCTCTTACCATCAGCGACAGCCGCCGCGAGACCCCGCCCTTCGCGGCTATTCGAAGTTTCGATTGCGACGACAAAAACTTTGAGGGCTCATTTACGCACAATTTATTAGTTCCTCACGACTTCCTCACGCCGCGATTGCTAGTCTGCCGCATCGTGATTCGACCAAGAGCTTTATCAGAGGAGTCTGACACCATGATGCAATCCGAAATGGCATCTCGCTGTACTTCATTCATTAGCTCGACTGTTCGGCGACTCGATAGAGTCGCCATGTACAGCAGGGCGGAACGCCGAGTGTCGAGAATCGGCAGTACAGCCGCCCGGAACGCGACAGTGAAGGTGGCAACGCTCCTGCTTGTTCTTTGTGGCAGCATGTGCAGCGCGAACGCTCAGTCAACATTCGGCACTATTCTGGGCACTGTGACCGATGTTACGGGCGCCGTGGTTACCGACGCCGTGATCAGCGCGCAATCGCTGGATGACAACGTAGAGCGCAAGACCACCTCAACCAGTTCTGGTGAATTCATTTTGGAGAATCTCAAAGCGGGGCACTATAAGCTCAGGGTGCACCACGATGGATTAAAAGATGCAGCAGTGGCTTCTGTTGCGCTGGATGCCCGCCAGGAATTGCGCATCCCATTCGTGCTGTCGGTTGTGACTGCGACAACGACGATCGAAGTCAGCGCGGGCGCCTCACAAGTGAATACCGAGAACGCCACCATCGGCGACACCGTCCTGAATCAAGACATTACCGAACTCCCGATGAATTCCAGAGCTGTCTCCAGCAGCCCCTTGGCGACTCTTGCGGTGTCGCCCACGGTGGTTACCGACAGTCAAGGCAATATCTCCATTGGAGGCGCCACCGCAGCCCAGACCGGTTTTTCCGTGGACGGAATCTCTACTGCGAACGTGCGAGCCAACGGCGCGCTGCACGATGCCTATCCCTCCTCGGAAGGAATCTCGGAAACCAAGGTGACCGCCTTCAACAACAACGCCGAATTCGCGCAGATTGGCGACGTGACGTTTACCACCAAGAGCGGCACAGAGACCTGGCACGGCAGTGCCTATGAATATTTTCAGAACGATGCGCTGGACTCTACAATCTACGGGTTTACGACTAAGGCGCCCAAAAACTTCAACACATTCGGGGGAAGCCTCGGTGGACCGGTTATTATTCCAGGGTTGTGGAATGGCAGGAGCAGGAAGACCTACTTTTTCACAGATTACGAGGGAAACCGGAAAACTACTTCCGCTCCCATGCTGCTTCTTGTTCCCACGCAGGCCGAAAGACAAGGCAATCTGACCGATCTCGTGAACATCCCAGGATCTCCCGGTGTGCTCACGGACCCATTCACGGGGAATCCATACCCGAACAATACGATCCCCGGCGGCACAGGAAACCCGTGTGCCAATTCAACGGATTGCATCAATCCCGTCGCGATGACACTGCTGAACAACTACTATCCCGAGCCCAATGCAAATCTAGGAATCGTCAACCCAGCCTACAACTATCAAACGCTGATGCCCATTCCGTCGAACTCAAACGGCTGGGATGTTCGGGTCGACCAGTCCCTGACTCCTAAGCAGCAGGTCTATGTGCGATACAGTTGGAAAAACGTCAACCTCAGTCAGTCGGACAACGATACGGTCATTTCACCCGCAAACGCATTCCTGCCGAATGATGAAGCGCACGAGCAAAACCGAAGCCTGACAGCCTCCTACAACTATGTGTTCAGTCCAACGCTGCTCAATGAATTTCGTTTCGGGCTGACGCACTTTACGGAGAACGAAACGTTCCCGATGCAAGGAGCCAGCGCGATCAATCAACTCGGTCTGATCTTGAATAACGGGATCAATCTCAGCGCGCATCCGACGGGAGAAGCGTTTCCAACCTTCTCGTTCAGCGACGGGACCATCACCAACATCGGCCAGGGCCGCGTGGGGACTACGATC
Organism: Candidatus Sulfotelmatobacter sp.; assembly: GCA_030039195.1. Classification (GTDB taxonomy): domain Bacteria; phylum Acidobacteriota; class Terriglobia; order Terriglobales; family Acidobacteriaceae; genus Sulfotelmatobacter. The sequence goes on along the minus strand of JASHQK010000615.1, from coordinate 12,858 downwards.
TCATCAAACATCCAATTCACCGACAATCTCACGCGCGTCATTCACAAGCATTCGCTGCGATTTGGATTGGATGCGCGCCGGCAATTCTACAGCGCTCCTATGTTTTATGCCCCGTCCGACGACTACGGTGACTTCAACTTCAACGGCTCGATCACCAACTATTCTTTCGGCGACTTTCTTCTTGGCCTGCCCCAGTCGTTCTTCGCAGTCACCAGCCCGCAAATTAACGCATACTCCTGGCACTGGGGCGTCTACGGCCAAGACGAATGGCAGGTGAATCATCATTTAACGCTGAACTTTGGATTGCGCTGGGAACGGCTCCCCGCGTTTATCGAAACTACCGGCGACCTGGCCAGCTTTGACCCTTACCTCAACAGCATTGTCGTTCCCGACAAATTCTCGACCACGGTCGCAAATAGTCCTCTCCTCACCACCGTTTACACCGGAGTTCTTGAATCGTTCAACGGTTGCTCTCTTCCCAACCGGAACACCGCGCTAACCTGCACGAACGTGGAGTCGGCCAGCAAGGCCGGTCTGCCGCAGGGTCTTAGAAACACGCCGATGCATGATTTCGACCCGCGGGTGAGTGTTGCATACCGGCCGTTCGACAATGACAGAACCGTGATTCGCGCCGGGGTTGGCTTGTTCACGGCCACCACTCTCGGTCCCATGTCGTTCAACAACGCGGGCGTCGGCCTGTCAGATCTGCTTAGCTTCCCGAATTCTGTCAAGAATGGCGTGCCAGCGTTTCAATTTCCGCAAACGTCTATTCCAGGCCTGGTCCAGTTAGGCGGAGGCTCATTTGAGGAAGGAAACGATCCGTACTTCAAGGATCCAACGTCAGCGCAATGGAACCTCACCCTGGAACGCCAGGTCACGCAGGATACGGCGGTCCGTCTCAGCTATGTCGGCCAAGCTACCTGGCACATGCCGATCACAGTGGATTTAAACCAAATTCCAGCCAGCACTACTCCTTACGTGCCCGCCAACGGCTGGGCAGACCCGCGCTCTCCCTATCAGCAATTCGGCATGTTGATGTATGCGCAAAGCATCGGAAACGCAAATTATCAAGCGGGTACCGCCGAAGTCCAGCATAGGAATTCTCACGGCCTGTCTTTCTTGGGCAGCTATACCTTGGCCAAAAATATCAGCAACGCCCAAGGCACCGACGCACCGACAGCATTTGCTGGCGAAGAGCCTTATGCTGTCGAAATCGCCAATCGCTTCAATCTGCGATACGACCGGGGCAACGTAGTGGGAACGCCCCGCCAACGCTTTCTCGTGAGGGGCAGCTATCAATTGCCCTACGGGCACGGCCGTCCCTGGAGCGGTGGCGGCAAGCTTCTCAACGGGATTCTTGGAGATTGGAACTTCAGCACCGTGACGCTGCTACAGACCGGCCAGTGGCTGACGCCAACCATGAACCCAGCCCTGGATCAATCGAACACTGACCTGAACAATGAACGATATCTGGGAGGCGCCGTCGCGAGACCAGATTGTGTGGGCAATCCAATCCCTACGAACCGGTCGCCGCAGGCTTATTACGCTCTCAGTGGTTTTGCCGTTCCTCCTCAGGACGCAGGACGTTTCGGGAGTTGCGGCTTGGGAATATTGCAAGGTCCAGGAGAGATTAATGTGAACGCGGGCCTCGCTAAGGAATTCTCATTCCAGGAACGCTATCACTTGCGGTTCGAGGCCACATTCACCAACGCGCTGAATCATACGAACTTCGCGCCTCCGGCATTAAACATCAGCAACTCCAGCACCTTCGGAGTGTTGACTGCCACATTGCCGCAAGGACTTGGTGGAAACCGCACCGGCCAACTTGCGGTGCGCTTCGATTTTTGAGAGCTGACGTTGACATAACGAGAGGACTGTCGCGAAGTGACCATTACTAGTCGACTGTCGCAAAGGGACTAGTTGTTATGCTTCTAAGCGGGTATGGCGACCAGCAGCGAAGTGTCCCTTACCCGCGATCAGCGTTCTGAACTCAATAGCAATGCGCAATCGCGTTCCTTGCCAGCGGGCTACGTCTTTCGCGCCAAGCTCATCCTGATGTTGGCGGAAGAAGCTTCCTTCAACACCGTCAAACGGCAAACTGCAAACCAGTGCGCCGGCCAAAGCGCAGTGACGGGGGTTGTGCCAATTCTTGCAATTGACCCTGGAGAGCGTCTGGCTGAAGAGCTGGGAGAAGCTGGCGTGAACTTGGCCAATGGCGAAATTCAATATCGTTTGATCCCCTGTGATTCGCGTCACTGAGTCGCGATCACTGGAATGGTTAACTCCATTCCGGAGGATTGTGCCAGGGCGGCCCACCAAAAAGACCTGCTCGCAACACTGAATTCTCCCAAGTCCTTCGCCCCTGGTGAGAGGATACGTCTACAGAGGTGCAGTGGACGAATAGGCGCCCACGAGGAACCGTCATGACCGTCATACTGAATCACGAGACTTCTGCTCCCAAGAATAGTGACAGTGCCATAGTGCTCGATGGACACTCTCTAACGATTGAAGACGTCGCAGCCATTGCCCGCGACCGCCAGTCCGTGGGCTTGCACCCGGACGCGATTAGCCGCATGAACAAGTGCCGCAGCCTCCTGGAGCGCAAGATTCGCGCTCGCGAAATCATGTACGGTGTGAACACTGGGATTGGCGAGCTGTCTGAAGTCGTACTCACTTCTGAGCAGGTCGAAAAATACCAGAAGTTTCTGCTTTACTCCCATGCTGCCGGTTGCGGCGAACCCGCAAGTGAGGAGAACGTGCGCGCCGCCATGCTCTCCCGGCTCAACACACATTGCTGGGGACATTCGGGCATTCGACCGGAAATCGTTCGCACCCAGGTGGAGATGCTCAACCGCGGCGTGACGCCGGTCGTTTGCCAGAAGGGCTCAGTTGGTGCTTGCGGCGATTTGTCGCCGATGGCGCAGATGGCCATCACACTTATGGGGGAAGGCGAGGTCTTCTACAAGGGCAAGAAATTACCGGCAAATGAAGGAATGGAACAAGCCGGAATTCCCACGGTTGTCTTTCGCGAGAGAGACGGGCTCGCTGCCATCAATGGTTCGAACTTTATCAGCGGAATGGGATGTCTCGAACTCTACGACGCCGAACGATGGCTCAGAACGCAGGAAGTCGCTCTGGCCATGACTCTTGAGGCTTTGAATGCCAACATGCAAGCCTTCGATCCTCGCATTCATGCGGTGCGTGGATATCCCGGGGCACAGGAATGCGCCGAAAACATTCGTCGGCTTACAGATGGCTCCGAGTTGCTTAAGCTGCCCGGCAAGAAGGTTCAGGATGCCTACTCGCTGCGTTCCAGCCCGCAAGTGATTGGCGCGACACGCGAGGCATTCAAGTGGATTCGTTACATGCTGGAAATCGAGCTCAATCATGCCGCCGACAATCCCACCTTCTTCCCCGATGAAGAACTTGTGCTGACCGGCGCAAACTTTCAGGGTACGCCCATGGCTTTTGCTTTGGAATTGCTGGGCATGTCTGTGGCCACGGTCGCAGTCCTATCCGAGAGAAGATTGAACCGATTGATGAATCCGCATTTGTCGATGGGATTACCTCCATTTCTGACGAAAGGTGCCGGAATGTTTTCCGGCCTGATGCTGACGCAATACACGGCGGGAGCGTTGGCGTGTGAAAACCGCGTGCTCAGCCATCCGGCGGCGACCGGGTCGATACCCGCAGCCGCCGATCAGGAAGACTTTGTTTCGATGGGAATGACAACTGCCATCAAGACCAGACAGATCATCGAAAATGCGTGGTATGTAATCGCAATCGAGCTGATGGCTGCGGCGCAAGCGTTCGAGTTTCGATTCCCGGTTAAGCCTTCCCCTGCGAGCCAAGCTGCCTATGAGGTGATTCGCACCTGCGTGAAAAAGCTGGATGAAGACCGCCCCCTCCACGATGACATCAATCGGCTCACAAACCTTGTGAAGGAAGGGGCCATTCTAGATGCAGTAAAAGCAGTTGTCAGCCATTTGAACTGAGAGGGAGGAATCGAAGATTCTGCTCTGGCCTGCCCGGGCGTCGAGTTTCAACTCCGCCGAGATGAGGCATTCGAACTCGGCAACGCATTGCGGCTCGCCGTTGCGAGCCCGAATCGAACCTCCGCTAACGTGCGCTGCCCGCGTCTTGTTTCTCACCAGCTTGCACAGTCCGTTTCGGAGCCGGGGCGATGTTTGGAAGGAGTTTGCCCTGTCCCGGACCGTGCAGCTTCTGACATGTTGCCTTCCGCCGCGCCAAGTGAAGATAGTCGAGCACCAGGCGGCGTTTGAGAAGCTGAAGCGCCCGGGCAGGATCCACTCCTTTGGGGCATACCCGCGAACATTCACCGGCGTAATGACAACGAAAGACACCGGTCGACCCTCCTGTGACCGCGTTTCGGTCACGGCGCCCCTCATCGCGCGTATCGGCGTTATAACGTTGGGCCGCGGTCAAAGGCATGGGGCCTAGATAGCGCGCGTCCGTGGCTAACGTCGGACAGGCGGCCATGCAGCAGCCACACTTAATGCAATAAGTGAATTGCAGGTAGCTCTCGAGTTGTTCCGGTGACTGGTAAAATTCGCCGCTCGGATCATCGATTTCAGACTCATCTTGACGAACGACGAAAGGCTTTACCGCGCGGTGTTTGTCAAACATCGTCCACAGATCGGGAACCAAGTCGCGGATGATCTCGAAATTGGGCAACGGCGCCACGGAGAGACTGATATCAGCAATGTGCAGGATCTGAGTGTTGCAGGCCAGGCTCGGTCGCCCGTTCAAGAGCATGCCGCAGGAGCCGCAGATTCCCATACGGCACGAGTAGCGCCAGACCAGCGTGGGATCGAGATTGTCCTTTATGTAATGGAGGCCATCGAGAACGGTCATGCCTTCGCGGACAGGCACGGTATAAGTCCTCACATAGGGTGCTCGATCGGTTTCGGGATTGTATCGCGTGACATGAAAGGTGATCGCCCGCCGCCCGGTTTTGTCAGTTTCCGACACGGCTACCCCCTCGCTCCCGCGAGCGCGATGCTATGTGCCACCACTGCTGCCCACGTGCCCAACCCAAACAGTCCCAGTCCCACCACCAGCAGGACGAGCGTGATGCTTTTTTCGACCGCCGGCTTCAGCGTCAACTCAAACAGCATGGTCCGCAGGCCGTACAGCCCGTGATAGAGCGCGATTCCAAGCAGGGGAATGTAGGTCACGGTGAAAAACAATTTGCCATCACGAAAGAGACTATTTTTCATCTCATCGGCTTCGGTGCCATACGGGGCAAACCACTGAGCCGTCCCCACCAGGTGCATGATCAGCATGTGCAGCCCGAGCAGGAACAGCAGCACCACTCCGGCTGTCATGTGCCAAGTCCAGTATTTCGTTTGGTTCATCGCTCCTCCTACTCGATCATCGCGGCATACCCGCCGACAGCCAGAAAGACCAAAGTCAGAATCATCATTCCAATTAACAGTGGGCGTTGCACGTTGAGTGAGGTCTTGTAGGGATAAACCGGTTCGACTGGCTTGCCCACGGCCAAACCGAGTTCCACGAGCACCAGCCGGATTCCGTTGCAGGCGTGATAGGCGAATGCGGAGAAAACCACGTACTCCGCGAACTCAAAAATAGGTCGATGCAGGAATCCGCTACCAGCCCACAAATAAATGCCCTTGGCGCGCAGGCTGGTGACAACGATATGCAGCAAGAAGTAGAAAAGGATGCCGAGGCCGGTAATCCGATGCAGGATGTAGGCGTAGCGCTCGATACCCCAGCGTCCACCTCCGAGCCATCCCCAGATCCCAAGCCGGTTCTCATACCTCTGGATTTCCGCCATATCTGCACCTTTCCAAAAATTCAAGCTCTGCGCGTCCTAGTACTTTCGCTCCACCGGTTTCCAGTTGGTAATGGTCACTGCCTTGTACTCGAGCTTCGGCATGCCGCCGGTGTAATAAACCATGGAGTGAGCCAAGAACTTTTCGTCATCGCGTTTGGGGAAATCTGTGCGGGCGTGCGCTCCCCGAGACTCCTCCCGCGCCAAGCCTGCAAACAGCAGTACCTCAGCCAGATCGAGCATGTTTTCCGTTTCGAGGGCTTGAACAAGATTCGTGTTGTAGGTTCGGCTCTTGTCCTGAATGCTGATTTGGCGGAAACGCAGCTTCAGTTGTGCGATCTTGTCCAGTCCCTGCTTCATCGACTGGCCGGTGCGGTAGACGCCCGCGTGCTTGTCCATGAGGGTTCGCAGCTCGCGTCGGATCTGTGCCGGGTTCTCCGCTCCAGTTTTTTTCAGAAAGCCATCGAAAATGCGACTTTCCTCTTCGCGGAGCTTTTCTTGAGGAACCTCATTTAGAGGTAGCCGCAGTTCCAAGTACTTGGCGATCCCGCATCCTGTGATGCCACCCCACACCAGGCATTCGGCCGTAGAGTTACAGCCCAGCCGGTTGGCGCCATGCATGGAGTGGCACGCGACCTCGCCGGCGGCCCAGATATTCTCAACTTTGGTGCGTCCGTCGATGTCAGCCTCGATGCCGCCCATGGAATAGTGCGCTACCGGCCGGATCGGGATGGGTTGCGTAATGGGATCGATCCCCAGGAACTTCATGCACACTTCGCGTATCAATGGCAGGCGTTTGTTGATGCGCTCAGCTCCCAGATGCGTCAGATCGAGATGGATATAATCCAGACCTTCGGGCCCCGGGAAGCCGCGCCCCTCCAGGATTTCGGTCATCTCCGAACGGGAGACGATGTCGCGTGGCGCCAACTCCATCATCTTGGGCGCATACTTCTCCATGAAGCGCTCGCCTTTGTTATTGCGCAGGCAGCCGCCTTCGCCGCGACAGCCTTCAGTCATGAGAATGCCGGAGGGCACCAGACCCGTGGGATGGAATTGGAGGAATTCCGGATCTTCCAGCGGCAGGCCCGCGCGGTAGGCAATCGCCTGTCCGTCGCCAGTGACGGTCTGCGAGTAGGTGGTAAATCCGTAGAGATTTCCCAGTCCTCCGGAAGCTATCAGCAACGCCTTGCCGCGCAAGGCTGTAAATTCGCCGCTCGGCAGATCGTAGACGGTGAGACCGGCGAACCGGTCACCCTCGAGCAACAGTGAAGTAACGAAACATTCGTCGTAACGCTTGAAGTTGTTGTACTTGAGGAGTGTGTCATACAGGGCCTGCATCTCGAAGAAGCCGGTCTTGTCTGCTGCCATGCAGGCGCGTGGAAACGAATGTCCCCCGAACGGCCGCTGCATGATGCGCCCATCCTCTCGCCTCGACCAAGGCACTCCCCAATGCTCCAGGAGGCGGATTTCGTCTGGCGCGAGTTGCACAAAACGATCGACCGTGTCCTGGTCCGCAAGGAAGTCCGATCCCTTCACGGTGTCCCAGGCGTGCAGCTCCAGGCTGTCGCCTTCCTCAGGACGCATGACTGCGCCTGTGCCTCCCTCGGCGCACACAGAATGGGAGCGCATAACCTGGACCTTCGATATGAGACCAATGTTGGCCGCGCCGCGCGTTCGGATGCTGATCTCCACTGCGGCACGCAACCCTGCTAGTCCCGTTCCCAAAATCAAGACATCATGAACTGCTTCTCGCATTTGCCGGTGTGTTCCTTTTGCTATTTAGAGTCCTCGGGACAAAAAATCCAGCCCCCAAGCGCTGACGTGTAAGCTCACTCGCTAATTTAGGCGGCTACGCTCCTCTCCAGTTCCTGTTTCACGGCCAACTTGATTGGGACTCTCAGCGCGCGGGATATTGGACATTTCGCTTTCGCGCTCTCGGCCACACGTTGGAACTTCTTGGCATGGACTTCCGGCACTCTGGCAACTACATTCAATTCAATCCCGGTGATTTCCCAATGGCTCTTTTTTTCTTCCAGCGTTAAGTGCGATTCAGTCTTCACATATTCATCTTTAAGGCCCGCCCGAGCCATCTCTCTTGCGACCATGAGCGATATGCAGGAAGCCACAGCAGCCGCCAGCATCTCTGACGGGCTGGTGCATGGCTCGTTACCTGTACCCGATCCAAAGGAATACAACGCATTGTTGATTACTCCACTCGAGGTCGAAACCGTGCCTTCCCCGGCTCCTGGGCCTCCTTTCCATATGGCAATTGCAGTGCGAACCATATGCGCCTCCTCGTGTGCGTTCGTTGTCAAGATTTTGGTCTGCCGAAATTCAGCGTTCGCAGCGGATCACAGTAGGTCGGCGGCGCAAATGACTGAGGTAGCGAGAGAAGTTTCGCCTGGGCTCGCGGAAAAGGCCTAACCAAGAACGAACCGCGCGATGAGGCCTCGTCAGTCACAACTCACCTTTGGCCCACCGGCACTGATACTGGAAAACTGCCAATAAACTTGGCGATGCAAATTTATGGGATGAGGCCTCGCAGAAATGTGCCTCGGGTCACGTCGGAATGTGATCGCAGGCGCTCAGCTTGGACCATTGGGAGGAACGTGCCCGAGTGGGATCACTATAAACACCGAGGAACTTCACAGGTGATCTTCGACACATCCTTGCCGCTCTGATCGGAGCGAGGGATTACTCTAAGAAAGGCAAGCATGCACCTACTGCGGCCCCATCGCCGGATCTCTTCAGCCAGATAAAATCAATCGCTGGGACATTGAGCTCAATTTAGCTTCTGGCTGCAGTTTGGACCTTAGCTGGTGAGCCGACCAAAATGGACCAACCCAAATGAAACGAACGTCGGACATCAGAGCTACCACTGTTTCGAATGACGTTTGGATTCGCCATCCTCAGGGTCGAATCTTCTCTCGAATATGGACTCAGGGAAGCGATACGACTCAGCCCCGCTCGTTAACACCCCTGCTGCTCTTTCACGATTCCCTGGGATGCGTCGAACTGTGGCGCGGCTTTCCTGCCGAACTAAGCGTCGCCACCGGACGCCCGGTAATCGCCTACGATCGACTTGGATTTGGACAATCTGACCCAAGGCCCGACAGGCCGCCCATCAACTTCATCGCTGATGAAGCGACGAGCTACTTCCCAATCATTCTCGAGCAACTCGGGATCACGAGATTCGCCGCCTTCGGCCACAGCGTAGGCGGCGCGATGGCCGTCAACTGCGCTGCCCAATTCGCGCCCGATTGCGAGGCATTGGTTACGGAATCGGCGCAAGTCTTTCCGGAAGACCGAACGCTCCAATCGATTCGCAGCGCCCGCGAAGAATTCAAGGACGACAAGCAACTGGAGCGCCTCAAGAAGTACCACGGAGAAAAAGCTAAATGGGTCGTCAACGCATGGACCGAATCGTGGCTGCATCCGGAATTCGCATCATGGTCCATTGCTTCCGTCCTGCCCCAAGTGGTCTGTCCAGTCCTTGCCATCCATGGAATACACGATGAATATGGAACGACGCGCCATCCAGACATGATCGGGCAACTCTCCAGTGGTCCTTCCCGAGTCGAGATCATCCCGGATACGCATCATGTACCGCACCGAGAGCGGCAGCAAATAATTGTCAGACTGGTCGCCGACTTCCTCAACTCAGTGCATTGAGGGATGCGGCCCACCCACGATAGCAAGCGGCGGCCAGATTCTGAGCACCGCGGTCTTGGGAATGCGTCCGTACCGCAGTGCAGCGTATGATTCTTTGTTCGCTAGCCCGCTAATGAAGAACAAACTCGCTTTCGCCGCCACTGTCCTTGCGACCATCGCCATCGCAGCCACCTTCCTCGCTGGATACGAACTGTCACAGATCCTCATGGTGGGCGCGACCGTTTTGCGTTGGCTCGCCATTGTCGCTGTCGCCGCGTGGGCCGCGTCCCGCCGCTCGCTCACCGCCTGGATTCTCGTCGGACTGCTGGCCGGAATCGAACTCGGACACGATGCTCCCGCCTTCGCCGTCAAGCTGCAATTCCTGGGCACGATCTTTCTGCGCCTGATCAAGGTTATTATTGCGCCGCTGCTGTTCGGAACCCTGGTGGTAGGCATTGCCGGCCACCCGGATCTCAAGAAAGTCGGCCGTCTGGCCATCAAGTCGCTCGTATATTTCTGGGCGGTCTCGATTTTGGCGTTGATGATTGGCTGGTTTTCCATCACCATCAGCCACGCCGGAGACGGCGTGCATCTCCCCGCCGGCGCTTCGGCCGAGGCGCTCAACGCCGCTCCGCATACCGCGAGCGAAATCATTACCAACATCTTCCCGGAGAACATTGCCAAGTCGGTCGCGGAAGGCCAGATCCTGCAAGTCGTGGTGTTCAGCATCCTGTTCGCGATCGCTCTGATTCTTGTGCCCGAACCCAAACGCCGGCCGATGCTGGTCTTGGCTGAGAGCCTCTCGGAAACGATGTTCAAGTTCACCGGCATTGTGATGTTGGCCGCGCCGGTCGGAGTGTTCGGCGCCATCGCTTACACCGTGGGCCATCTGGGGCTGGGAGTTCTTTTGCCTCTGCTGAAAGTGCTCGCGACCATGTATGTCGCGCTCGTGGTCTTCGTCCTAGGCGTGCTGCTTCCCATCGCGTTGGTCTTGCGAATTCCACTCAGGAAATTCCTGGCCGCGATCACCGAGCCAGTGACGATCGCCTTCGCCACGGCGAGTTCAGAAGCGGCTCTTCCGCGCGCGATGGAACAGATGGAACTGGTGGGAGTTCCGCGCGAAACCGTCGCCTTCGTTCTTCCCACGGGTTATAGCTTCAATCTCGACGGCTCCAGCTTGTATCAATCCATCGCGATCGGGTTCATCGCGCAGGCGGCGGGGATTCATCTCACGATCAGCCAGCAGGTCGTAATGCTGCTCACTCTGTTGATCAGCAGCAAGGGCACGGCCGGCGTGGCGCGCGCATCGCTGGTGATTATTCTCGCGGTGGCGGCTTCATTTCATTTGCCGGTCGAGCCGATCTTCCTGCTCTTCGGGATCGACCAACTCATGGACATGGGACGGACCGCGGTCAACGTCCTCGGCAATTGCCTCGCTTGTATGGTGATCGCGCGCTGGGAGGGCGAACTGTCGGAATCTGCCTTGCTTCCGCAGATGTCATCATCCGTAAAATGACTCGGCGTCAGAACGCGATCAACCCGTAGGAAGGATGCGATGACTTTCAACCTGTGGAGAAAAACGTGGGCTGCTCTGGCGCTCATCGCAGCCTGTGCCGGGATTACGGTCAGCCAGGATCAACCAGTGACAGTGTCGGTACATTGGGACAAAGTCATCCGCGTTTCCGAGACCACTCCGACATTGCAGGTCGTGGTCAATCCTCCCCTTCGGCGTGGTACGCCGGTGCATGACAACGCATTCAAGGCACTTCACGACCTGGGAGCGGATTACGTGCGTTATGTGCCATGGCTGCCCTACCCGAAGCTGGGAGTCGCGGAACTGGAACCTCCGATGGATGGAAAGACCTCGTGGGACTTCACGCTGATCGACCCGATCACCATTGACTTCCTTGAAGCCACCAAGGGGCACTCCACAATTCTGAACTTCAGCACCATCCCGCAGTGGATGTACAAAACCGACAAACCGGTCGAGTACCCCGCAGACCCAGCACAAGTAACCTGGACGTATGAACAAGGCACGGAACTGCGCGATCCCACTATGAAAGAAGTGGCCGACTATTACGCTCGGCTGCTGGCGTGGTACACCAAGGGCGGCTTCACCGACGAGTTAGGCCAGCGGCATGAGTCGGGCTACCACTATTCCATCCCTTACTGGGAGGTACTGAACGAAATCGACTTCGAGCATTACTTCGATGCCGAGACCTATACTCGCCTGTATGACGAAGTCGTCCTCGCAATGAAGGAAGTGCAGCCCGATCTGAAGTTCGTCGGTCTGGCCCTGGCCGCGCCGATCGACCCTCACTACTTCGAGTATTTCCTTGACCATAGGAACCACAAACCGGGCGTTCCCCTGGACTTCATCTCGTATCATTTCTATGCCACGCCGACTCCGGATGAGACTCCGGAGGTCGAGCAGTTCACGTACTTCGATCAGGCTGATGGGTTTTTGAAAACTGTGCGTTACATCGAATCGATTCGCAAGCGGCTTTCGCCGGACACAAAGACCACCATTGACGAACTTGGCGTCATTTCCGCCGATGATGCCAATCAGGGCAAACCGGGGCACATCGCCAAGCCGATTGAGAACTCTTATTGGAATCTCGCTGGTGCGTTATACGCATATCTCTTTGGCGAACTTTCGAAAATTGGCATCGACGTTGCGGGCGAGTCGCAGCTCGTGGGTTTCCCCACGCAGTATCCCAGTGTCTCCATGGTCGACTGGAACGACGGAAAACCGAATGCCCGCTTTTGGGTGTTGAAGCTCTTGCACGATAACTTCGCTGCAGGCGACAAACTGGTCGAGATCGATTCGAACCAGCCTTACGTGTATCCGCTAGGCTTTGCGACTCAAGATGGCAAGAAGCGAGTTTTGCTCGTGAATAAGCGTGATCGCGCGTTCGACGTTACCGTCACGGGCGCGACTGGAGGAAGACTGGATTATGTAGATCAGACCACCAGTTTCAACCCGCCAGCTACGATGAAACTAAGTAGCGACGCACTGAAGTTAGGCGGTTACTCTGTGGCGGTCGTTACTCTTCCGTAGAGTTGGTGCAAAGCGCAGTGGGATATACCTCGACTCTGCCTGCTTAGTGTCTCGGTGTAACTCGCAGCTGTAGCCTGCCAACAATTCCAGAAGGTAGGGGTTGTAAATGATCCATACCTTGGGGTACAAAGCGTTCTCCATATCGGTCGTTCAACAGGCGATAGTCAGGAAGGGCTTGGCCGGCCAGGGAATTGATTGCGGTATTACCAACGATGATGGTTAGCTCGTTCTTTCCTGGCTTCAGCCATTTGGTCAGATCAATCGAGTACGGAGGATGCCAGACAACGCCTACGCGCTGATCATTCACATAGACCTCCGCGGCTTCTCGCAC